>JAUPUP010000205.1 GCA_030917485.1 Pseudomonadota bacterium | reverse complement strand
TCAATTCTCCAAAGCAAAAAATCTAAATATACAAAATGTAAATTTAATGAAATGATTAAACTCATTGGTAACATTGACTTAATCTGGATTTTACAACTAATTTATGAAATATTCAGGTTAAGGGGGATATTTAGCAACGAGCATGGGGTTTTTAACCAGGTAAAGAATAGCTGCAGTAGTGGTTACTATACGCCCAAAGAGGTAATTACTTTTATATATAGCTATTTAACCGAAGTATGTAACTTTAAAGGTGGCGACATTTTAGAGCCATCCTGCGGGAATGGGGTATTTTTTAAGTATATGCCTAAAGGATTAAGAGCTAATAGCAGTATAACTGGGATTGAGTTAGATTGCTTGACTAGTAAAATTGCTCAAGGCATTTATAGTGATATAGCAATTATTAATCAGCCATTGCAAGAAGTAGATTTTATTGATAGGAAGTATGACTTAATAATTGGTAACCCGCCCTACAGTCATGAAGTAGTAACAGACAATTTTATGCCGGATATAAGTAACTATACTATACATCACTATTTTGTAGCTAAATGCGTAAGGCTCTTAAAAGATGAGGGGATTTTAGCATTAGTATTGCCCTGCTATTATTTAGATGTACCACGCAGAAATACACGGGCTATTGTTAATAATGAAGCAGTACTCATTGATGTGGTACGCTTACCTGAGAACTTATTTACTCAAGCAACAGTAACTGTGGATATAGTTTTTATTCGCAAGTCGGGTAAACGGCTGCATAATTTTGTTAATACTGTTTTATTAGAGCAAGATGGTAATAAAGACAGTATTAATGAATATTGGCAAACTAAACCCCAGAGAATTTTAGGGGAATTAAAGCTCAAGTGGGTTGAATGTTACAAGCGTCACGTGCCAACATGCGTAACTTCTGATATTAATCAGGTATTCAATGTTTTAACTAACTGTAGGTTTAGTTCTGAGACTAAACAAAACTATAGTTTAATTGCTGGGTAGTTTGGAAGGTTAGCAAATGGTGCAGTAAGTATCGGGTAAGCTATTGCAAATTAGAAGATTCTAGCGGGACAATTCCTAGTTTTAGCTTACTTGATATGTTAAGTAACTTCGCAGAGGTAGTTTAATGCTAAGTTTTAGTGCATATTGGAGGTAAGTCAGGAATAAAATTTTTGATAAGTGCTTAGCAAATAAAAAATTCGCATTTATTTTTGCATGCGTCATGCGTTGCCATAAGGTAACCCTTATGGCAACATTTCTAAACACATTATAGTTAAAAAGCTAATGCTGTTCCATTAAGTTCATATAATGTTATTTTAGAAATTATATCGCTTAGTTTATCAGAGCAATAACCAATATATTGTGTATTTAAATTCTTAACAATAAATGATTTTTCGCTCTCGCTAAACCGGGATGTTGCTGACCTAATATGCTCGCTTACACTAATTTTAGCACTACCATTATTTAACATAGCATAAAGTATTAATTGTTGAATTAGTGAGTTCCTAATTCCCCTATCAATATGCTGTTTAATAAGCGATATCACCAGGTCTAATTGCTTTTCTTCGAATTGAGCAATTATTCCATCAATTAATTCAGTAAGTTTAATTAGAGCAGATTCGTGACTTGTACTACTAAAATGTAGTACAATATTTCTCGCATGAGACATAGCGAACTCCTTTGGTTATGAAAGGTTAGTAGTGAACGAATAATCGGGGATTGCCGTCCTTGATTATTCCATGTTTCATGCTTCCTAACACAAAGCCAGGTAAAACATGAAACTGCAGTGATTATAACGTACATTGTTAGGTAAAGTAAAGTATTTTTTATAACAAAATGTTATGGAATGTAGTAAGTTGTCTTTTTCAAAATAATGATTGTTGGGCATCTATCATTTCTTCTGGCATTAAATATAAGTTATTCCTAAGAGCTCTATTATCTACATCTTTAAAAGTCTGCCATACTAACGTTATCATTTATGTCGTCCAAGCTCTTTAGCAATGATAGATATACCCATACCTTGAGCAATGCTTTTTTCTAAATAAGGTAGTTCATTTTTAGTTAAGTGAGCATAAGCCATAAACTACCTTCAGAATATAGAATTATACAATAATTATAATTCTATCGCACTAGCATCAAGAATGGACGGTATCCCCTTCCCATTGCATTCCCTCAAACATCCTTAATTTGATTAGCTTACTGCAACTATTTGCGCACACCACACATATATGTTACATACGTAAAGCACTCATATATGCTGGATGCTCTCATGTGTATCACACCCTAAATGCTCACTATGCAGCTTTACGTATTGTGCTCACAAGAGCAAAATACGTAAAATATTACTATGCTCAGATACGTATTAGTGTATAATACGCAATGTGCGCCTTTGAGTACTATGCGCAAAATATGTAATTAACTCACATGGGCTAGTTGTATATAAATTTAAATTTCTTGGAGTGAATAAATGCAGATAATTTCTATTAGTAATCAAAAAGGGGGCATTGGTAAAACCACAACTACACAAGCAATGGCTTCTGGTCTAATGCAAAAGGGCTTTAGGGTGCTTTTAATTGATTTAGACCCTCAATATAGCTTATCTTTAGTAAGTGGAGCGAAATTAGGTGAATTATCTATTTATGATGTGCTTAAAGGAAAAGAAAATATTAACAATGCTATACAAAAAACAGATTTAAACATTGATATAATTCCCGCCACTCTATTTCTTGCAGCATCTGATTTAGAATTTAGTCAAACAGGGAGGGAATCATTGTTAAAGTCTGCCATTTCAGAAATAAAAGAAAAATATGACTATATATTAATAGACACTCCACCAGCATTAGGAATTTTGACTGTAAACGCATTTACAGCATCAGATAAAATACTTATTCCAATGGAAGCCGATATGTTAAGTACTCAAGGGTTAGGACAACTAATTAATACAATCAATTTAGTCATTAAACATTGTAACCCTAAATTAAAAATTGATGGGATTTTATTAACAAAACATAAACAACGAACAAGACTAGCTCAAGATTTCAGTGATACTATTGATGAATCAGCTAAACAGTTGAATTCAAAAGTGTATAAAACTAGAATTCGAGAAAGCGTAAGCATTCGTGAAGCACAAGCAAACAAAATGGATATTCTTAAATCTCAGCCGAATGCAAATGCTCAAATTGATTATATTAATTTTGTAGAAGAATTTCTAGGAGCAAAATGATCATGACAAAAAAATCATTTAAACAACAAAGTAATGATGCTGTAATGAACTTTATCACAAAACCAGATGAAATAGAACAAAATAATTTAGATTATAATGCTAAATCTGAACCAAAAAATGCACAACTTGATAACTCTGAACGCTCAACTAGAGCCTTAAAGAAACAAAGAATTAATTTGTTTATTGACGTTGATATTTTTGAACCAATGAATATCCTGATGGATAAAGATCGAACAAATATAACAAGGTACATTAATCAATTAATTAGGAAAGACGTAGATTCAAGACAAGATGAAATAGAAAAAGCTAAAGAATTCTTTTTAATTAAATAACTAAATTGTGCGCATTATGCTCAATGACGCAAATAACTCATGTGAGTGTATCACTCATATGAGTTATTTGTCAAGGAAAGGACTTATAGTTCTAAAATAATGTAACCTTATAAAAAATAAAGGCTTAATTAATGGAATTTGTTGTATCAATAGATATTGATAAATTATTGAACTTAGGTGAATTAGAAAAAATAGAGTTTAAGTCATCATTTAATGATGAAGCAGTAGAATCCATAGTAGCATTTGCGAATACTAGCGGTGGGGTGGTTTTATTAGGGTTTAATAATGACGGTAAATGTGTGGGGATTGATTTAGGGAATAAAACAGTAGAAGATATAGCGGAAAAGATAAAAAACACAACTGATCCACGCCCCCAGATATCAATTTTACCCATGCAATACCATCATAAATCAGTTGTGCTTATAACAGTAGAACCAGTAATACTAAACCCTATAAATTTTAGGGGCAGATATTTTCGTCGTGTTGGTAAAACTAATCAACGGATGAGTAATGATGAAATTATACATCGCTTAAGCTTAAGTAATGGCTTCAGTTGGGATTCTTATGTGGAATCAACGTCTAGTTTAAGTGACTTAAACACAAAACAGATTAACATATTTGTTGACATGGTAAGGAATACAGGCCGGCATCCAGTGCCTAAGAATGTTTCCGACTTAGATTTTCTACGTAAAATCAACTTGATTATTGGTGATAACCCCACAAGAGCAAGTCTATTATTATTTAGCAATAATCCAGAAAAATATTTTGGATCTGCTTATTTAAAACTTGGTAGGTTTCGTTCACCAATATTGATTGTAGATGATAGAGAAATACATGGAAATCTTTTAGAGCAATTAGATGGTACTATGGGGTGGTTTAGGGAAAGGTTACAAACAGAGTTTGTTATTACTGGCAAACCACAACGTGATGTGATATGGGAATATCCATTAGATGCTATTCGTGAAGCTGTAGTAAACTTACTTTGTCACAGGGACTACAAAGGGTTGGCACATAGCCAAATCAGATTATATGATGACAGATTAGAATTTTGGAATGACGGTGGTCTACCAATTGGATTATCTACGGAAATGTTGTTTGTTGCACATAACTCTATACCACGAAATAAAATTATAGCTCAAGCATTTTTTTATGCCGGCTTAATTGAAAAGTGGGGAAGTGGTACTAATCGGATAACAGAAGAATTAATACATCAGAATCATCCATTGCCACAATTCACCTCGGATAATGGCAAATTTCGCTTATATTTTTATCGAGCGATATTGCCAGAAGTAGAAAAATATGTTATTAAAAAATATTCTGAAGTGTTAAATATACCTATAGATAACATTGATAGAGAAAGTCAATTTTTGAAAATTGGTGATGATGATAAATTAATGGAAAAATTAGCAGTTCAATTACAGATTAAGTTTAGCTTTATTAAGCTTTCAGATATATCTAAATTTCCCAAGATAGGTAGTTTAAGTACATATATTTCCAGCCAGGTACATAGTGCAGAAAAAATAGTAGATGATGATTCGGTACAAAGTTCGGTACAAAGTTCGGTACAAAGTTCGGTACAAATTTTGGAATTAATAAGAAACAATCCTAAAATTACCGCTAAATTAATTGCTACAGAACTAGGTATTACAGTTAGGGCAGTCGAAAAAAATATTGCTATATTAAAAGAAAATAGAAAGTTAAAGAGAATTGGATCAACTAAAAATGGTAGTTGGCATATATTGAACTAACGATGAAACTATGATTTTAGCCTTGCTACATGACAAAAATTAATTTTTTACATTTTATCTCTAACTCAAAATCGCTCATACATAATGCAATTAAATGAATTGCATTAGAGAAATTCTGATTCAAATTTTATATTAATACGTCATAACCATACCTAGAATAGCTGCTTTGCTTATACCAATGTTTTTAATAGTAAGCAGTTTTATACTCGCCCGAACCAGACCAATTAAATAACGAAGTGCAAATGTCAGTATGGCGAATTGGCGGTTGAAATGCGACTCACCCAAAATTTTATCATATTGCTTTTAGCATATCTTCGCTTAATCATAAAATTGGCTGTGGTGTCAGACTTTCTACTTTGGTTCTTGAATGCCATTATATATCTACTCTTACGTTCTCGTAAGGTAATTAAGTTGTTTTTTAGTTTTGTAAATACACCATAAACATAGTTAATTATTTTATACTATTTTTTATGGAATCGGATTTGATTTATGAATGTGCCCAAATATTTTTATATACTTTGCTCTCCCCAAAAAGCACTAATACCAGAAACCCCATGTGCACCATATTTAATTGCACATTCTAATTCCTTTTGCTTAAGTCCACCAAGTGCAAAAATCGGCAGATCTACTAATTTAGCTAATTGTTGAAACTGTTTCCACCCCAATGGGGGTATATCTGGGTGACTCATCGTTTTTAATACTGGGGATAATGTTACAAAATCAAGTTGTATTTGTTGAGCATGCATTAATTCAATTTTATTATGACACGATGCAGATACAATATAATTTTCATTTAATGGTCTAGTCTTACAACTTAGTAGATTAGAACTTGTTAAGTGGACACCATCCGCATTCAATTCCTCTACCATTTGTACATAATTGTTAAGAATCAGTTTAGCATTGTATTTATGACATAATTTAATTGCATCGTTTGCTAAATTTTTATATTCTAATACAGATAGGCTTTTGGATCTTAGCTGTACAAGACTTATGCCATTTTCTAAACATATTGCTAAATTGTCTAAAAAAATCTTATCTTTTTTAAAATTATCCGCAGTAATAAGGTAATAATGAGGAAAACAAGTAGTAATTTTAGTCTTCATTTGAAATTCTTTCTTAATAGAAATATAAATTTATCTATGCAACATTATATAAATCTATAATAAGTTATCAATTTTGCAACTAATTCAGATTTTCTTTTACAATTGAACCGTAATTTCATATTTTCCATATATGTTTCAACCGTTCTGAATGATATACCTAATTTTTCTGCTGTTTCTTTTGCTGTATTTCCCTTAATAGTACAATCTATTATTTGTAATTCTCTAGGTGTAATGTATGGTTTAATTTTTGAGTCATTATAACCTTGTATTTTATTTATTTTACATTTATCCACTATTCTCCATGGCTTTATCAATTTATTTTTATCAGCTTCTAAAATTAATGAGGCAGATTGCTGTTTAAATTCCTGAATAAAAGAAGTTAATTGCACAATATGATTAAGATAAAAATTTAATGGTGACTTACAATTTTGTGAAGTATAAAAAATAAAATACTCTACCAGAAAATTGTGTCTATTAATAGCTATAAAAGCATTATCGTGATTAAACATCATTCTTTGATCAGCCAATTGTTGTAAATAATTTATACTTACATTTTTACTAAATACTTTAACCTTTTCTGGTAAAAATAAAAATTTTTCACTAACATCGTATAAATCTGGTGTATAAAAATTACATATATATCTTTTCTTAAGAAATGTGTGCTCCATCGCTAATAAATCACTCCATAATTCAGACCTGGAACCATCTGGAAACACTCTAGAATATGAAAAACTATTTATGCATGTTTGGTTAAATAAAGCAGTACAAATTTCCCTCACTGGTTTTGATAATTGAATCGCTAATTTTATATCAGTAAAGTTTTTTTTAACCATTGTTATACCTTTCTAGGTAACACCAATTCAAACATAAATTTCCAATTATTCAAGTTCATTGTTAGTTGATGAAAGAGTATCTAGATTCAGAAGAAAATTTTTTTGCTTAAAAACAGACCTAATTTTAGCACATAAAATTTTCAGCAAAATAAATAGTTAACCTCACAGAAATCTATTTGTTAATCACATACACCCGTATTTCTACTGATTTAAAATTGTGTGATTACCTACTATAATATCATCTGCGTAACTATACAAAGATTCACAGTTAAAAATATTACCGAAGTCTATACTGTTCATAATTGAAAATCGAAATTTTTTAATACTCGAAGTATTTCAGTTATAGAAAAGAAATATCACAATAATAGTGCGACAACGTGTACATACAGTACATTAGGAGCATTTTATAAAATGATAACATAGTCCGGAATTGAAAGATGAAGATTCTATTGCCTGAGAGAGAAAAAGATGGTATCTCAAAATGTTAAAAAATTATCCAAAATATACAGCCATAGCATTACACTGATTAAGCTTAATTTCTTATTTATAGCACTTCTATCATTTAAATTTGCACTAGCATCGGACACCACAGGCATTCCAGACTTAGATACTCAGGCAACAGCAGCTGAGCAAATGATAGAGTTTGTCGCAAAGTGGGGTGGTATTGCCATGATAGTTGTGGTGGTGCTGGCGATTGGATTTGGTAAAGCTAAAGGAGAAATTGCTTATGCTTTATGTGCTGTGGGAATTGCTATTGGCGGATTAAGTGCAGCATGGGGGTGGTTTGGTACTAGTTTTGCGCATGGGTTTGTATTTTAATGAGAAGAACTCCAATGTATCGGTCGTTATGGAAACCTATTATGTTTATGCGGTGCGAGCGTATACCATTTTTAGCAGTGGCACTTAGCTCTGGCTTGCTGGTAATGGAGGGTGGGTTGTGGGTTAAGGTTGGCGGTATAGTTTACTTTGCTGTAGCGATTGCATTAGTTGGGTTAGCTAACTCTAAAGATTCATTTTTCTTTCAAATTATATTTAGGTATGTTAGATACCAGGATTATTATCCTAGTTGTGCTTTATTTCCAGGGCGGGCGGAGCGTCCACATAATTTTTAGGGTTGGTTATGCTACAAGGAATTAAGAACTTTTTTCATAATGTGGGTTTTGAAACTAGACGTCTGGTTGCTAATGGTAGCTATCGTTGTAAAGCTGATGGTGTATCGGATAGGCTGCTTTATGCTAGATTTGTAGATGAGGGAATTATTCTTAACGTAGATGGCAGCTTTATGACTTCTTTTTGGTATAAGCCCAATGATTTGGATGCAGAAACCGAAGCTATTAAAGATTATGTGGGTTGTATAGTACATAAAGCATTTCTAGGGTTGGACACTGGGTGGTGCATGCACTTGGATTGTATCAGGACAGAAAGTATCGGTTATGTTGCTCAAGATGAGTGCTATTTTACTAATGCTACAGCGTTTAGTATTGACCACGAACGGCGGATGGAATATAACCGGGAAGGCAAGCATTATGAGAATGAGTATGTAATTAACTTTACCTATTTACCGCCTGGAGATTTGAGGTCTAAATTTGGGGCATTATTTCATACAGAGGAGAATAAGGATGCGTTTGACTATAGCATTTACCTCAATCAATTTAAGGATACTTTATACAATGTCATTGATATCCTAACTAGCTCACAGTTTAAAATAAGCCGAATGAGCGATGAGGAAATTTTTTGTTATTTATTTTACTGTATTAACGGCTTTCGTGCGAGTGTTAGGCTACCACTTAGGCATTGGACAGATTTACGCTTTATGCTAGCTAATCAGGATATTGTTACTGGCTCATACCCTAAGGTTGGGGAGTTACATATGCGCACCATTTCAATGGGTGAGCAATTTCCTCTAGAAACCTATCCTACATTATTGGGAGCATTAAACCATCTGGGTTTTGAATATAGATGGTCTAGTCGGTATATATTTTTATCGGTTGCCGATGGCACTAAATTATTATCTAAGATTTCTGAATTACATTATCAAAAGCGTAAGTCAGCAGCAGGTATCTTATCGGATAGGTACGGTAGCGGTGGTAAGGTTAATCGTTCAGCTGATAGGTATGCTAATGATGCAGAGGAAGCCATATCATCAATAGAGATGTCAGACTGGAGGTATGGTAAGTATACCTCAGTTATTGTGCTTTTTGATGAAGATGAGGAATTGCTAGATGAGAAGGTCAAAATTGTTAAATCAGTAATAGATAATTGTGGACTAGCCGGTAAGGCAGAAAAAATTAATTGCTTCGAGGCTTATCTAGGTTCATTACCGGGCATGGTATACCCAAATGTCAGAAAGTGGGTGATGAATTCATATAATTTAGCTGACTTACTTCCAACTTCATCGGTATGGTCAGGATATAAGAGTAATCCATGTACATATTATAAAGATAATAACCCGGTATTATTTTATGCTTCAACTACGGGCGGTACACCATTTCGGGGATGTTTACATGTAGGGGATGATGGGCATGCCTTAGTGATTGGGGCTAATGGTTCAGTAGTTATGAACTTTTTAGCAGCACAACAAAGTAGATATAAGAATTCTAAAATATTTGTATTTGACAGTAGCCATAGTAGTTTAGCTCTAACCTATAGTATCCCGCAAAGTAAGCATTATGACTTAGGCTATAGTGATAGTCTGAGTTTTCAGCCACTGGTTTATTTAGATACTCAGGAAGATTTTACTTTTGCCGTAGAGTGGCTGTCTATTTTATGTACGGTTAATAGTTTTGCGGTAAAACCACTACATATAAGTATTATTAGTGAAGTTTTAGAGATTGTACGCAAAGAAGCTAATCCTAGTCAAAGAACGCTTAGTTATTTTTATTACTTAATATCAAGCAGAAATGAAGAGTTGGCACTACAGTATAAGCCGTATATGTCAACTACCAGCAGTAGCTTACAAAGCCAGATTTTTGATGCCAAGGAAAATAGTTTAGCTTTAGCTAATTTCACCGTGTTTGAGATGAATCAATTAGCGCGGAAAGGAGATGCTATTTTAATTCCAGCGGTGCTATATTTATTTCATATGATAGAGCGAAGCTTACATGGCTCGCCATTAGATGGCTTACCATTAAATGGCGAGCCATTAAATGGATCACCTGTATCTATTTATATCCATGATGGCTCATCAATCTTTAAGCACAAAGTGTTTCGAGGCTATTTAGATGATTGGCTGCGTAAAATAGCAAGTAAAAATGTACAAATTATAATTGGGGTACATCAGCCAAGCGATATTATTAAGTCAGAAATCGCAGAAATATTAATGCAATCGTGTAAAACTAAAATATTTACCGCTAATTTAAATGCTAATGGAACACAAAAGCCGAGTTATGAAGCGCTTGGATTAAATGAGCGACAAATATCACTAATTAGTAATGCAATGGTAAATCAAGAATATTACTTTACTAACCCACTGGGTAGTAGATTAATCCAGTTTAACTTAGGCGAGTTGGCACGAGCATTTCTCTATCCGCAATTAGATATAGAGATAATGCGTAAATTAAAAGCAAAGCATAAAGACTTATTTGGCTATCATTGGATATTACATAATAAGCTGCTACCGGAAATGGCAGATTATTGGCTTAATGTACATAACAATTTTGGCGGACATAGTGCATGAATTATAAAGAGATAGATAATCCCTATTTAGACAGCCGTAATGACTGGAATGAAATCTATGCTAAAGAAAAGGTTAATGCCATAATATGGCGTAGGTTTGGCATCGTTAGTATAGCAATTACTTTTGTCGCAGTGCTTGGGATGATTTATGCTGCATCTTTGCCTAAGACTGTGCCATTCTTATTTAAAGAGGATGCCTCAGGTGGCATTACTGCTCTTGGTATACCTAACCAAGCACTTCGAATTGATAATCGGATTATAGCCAATCAACTAGCCATCTTTATTGAGAAGCTGCGTCAAGTGCCAAGTTCAACTGAAATGAGAATGAACTATGTACGTCAAGTAAAGATGATGTCAAGCAGTAATTTATTTAATAACCAGTTATCTCTAATGCTTAGAGATTCATATGCCAACATGGGGGATGGTGAGCTAGTTATCAACGTAACTACTATACTACCTGTAGCTAAAGATACCTGGCAGATAGATTGGCAGGAATTTAAAAATGGTATTGCTGCGGGTAAGTATCGGGCTACCATTAACTACGCAAGAAATAGCACCAACCTCAATAATCCTAAAGAACTGATTTGGAATCCCGTTGGAATTATAGTTAAAGATATTAATATCAACCGGGTAATTGGGAGTTGATGGTGAATTTAAGGGATAAAATCCGTACCAAAGGTTTAAATCGAAAAATTATCATCGTTGTTGCAATTTTAAGTATTCTTATCTTTTTAGCAATACTACTTTATGTAACCAATTGGCATAAAGTAAAAGAAAACAAACCAGCTCCAGAGCCACAGAATTTTGCAAGAAACGATTCTGATGCAAGTTTAAGTAACATAGTGCTAGTGCATCCTAAAACGTCTGGCTCAGCACCACTTAAATCAGATGCAAATGCTGGCATTCATGCTGGCATGCATGCAAGCATGAATGCCAGTGATGCGCTTAATAACCAACCGCAACAAGAAGACCCGGTTGACGCACGAGGATTAGCAGCAAGAATGAAAACACCTTTGTCCTCAAACATGTTAGTACCGCCATCAGGCAGCACTAATTTATCAAGTAAGCTTGATTCTAGTATACCTAGAGCTAACGAACCTAGTAGTGATGTACTATCTAGCGGGCTAAGTGACCCAGTAGCACCGTTAGTGCTGTCAATGGGTACTAAATTACCCGCACAGTTAGACCAGGAGATTAACTCTGACTTGCCGGGGCAAATTTATGGGCATGTAAGTCACGATGTATATGATTCAAGGACTCATTCTCATTTATTAATCCCTGCGGGGAGTAATTTGGTGGGTACATATGATTCAACTATTGCTTATGGGCAGGAGCGCTTATTGGTTGCCTGGAAGAGAGTAAATTTACCTAATGGACAATGGATTAACCTACAAGGTATGGGTGGGGCTGACCCAGTAGGGGCAGGGTTTGGCGATAAGGTAGATAACCATTACTGGCGAATCTTTGGGGCGACATTTTTAACTTCGGTATTAGCAGCTGGTGCTCAGTTATCCCAACCACAGCAATCTGATGCCTTACAGTCACCAGGTGTTGGGCAAACTTTAGGGCAATCAGTTGGGACACAAATTGCAGCAACAGGCACAATGCTTGCTCAAAAGAATATAAATATTCAGCCAACCATTCATATTCGGTCTGGCTTTGAATTTACAGTTGAAGTTAATAAAGATATGGTATTTAGTACTGAGTATACTGCAAATGGCAATAAAGGCTAAGTAGTGAAAAAACTATTAGCATTTAGCTTGATTATGATACGGATATGTTACTTATCATACGCATATGCAGACGTGTCTGCAATGTTTGGAACAGTAGATAATCCTCAAATTAATGGGGTAGCTTATGAGGTGCATAAACCATATATTGAGGCAAATGCTGGGTTTAGCAGGCAAGCTCAAATTGAAAGTTTAGCTATAGTTGAGAAAGAAGTAACTCCTTTGCAAGCTAGCACTTCAAAAGTTGATGATTCAACGCTTGATAATTCAGCGGTTACTAATTTTAAATCAGATAGCTGGGCAACTAATGTAAAAGTAGAAAAGGCGCTAAGGCAGGCAGCAAGTGGCGGTAAATTAAATTATGTGCTTGAGGAAGCTAAAAAGGCGAGTGCTCCTGCAGCAGTTGCAATTGTGCCAATGGTTGAGAGTAATTATAATAAAAATGCCATATCACCTAAGGGAGCTGGTGGGGCTTGGCAATTAATGCCAGGCACAGCCAATGATTATGGAATTAGTTCTAAAGATAGGTTTGATTTTAATAGTTCAACTAAGGTAGCCATTCAGATTCTTAATGATTTACATAGCGAGTTTGGTAATTGGGTTTTAGCGTTTGCAGCTTATAACTGCGGGGAGCAATGCGTTAGAAATGCGCTTAAACGAAATCCTGGTGCTACAACTATTGATGAATTAAGTCTACCGCGTGAAACTAAAGACTATGTACATAAAATTATTAGTTTAAACCAAGTTATAGCAGGATTAAAGGAGTAGCATGAGAGTTTTAGATAAATTAGCATTATTATCATTGGTGGCTATGGCTGCTTGTTCAAGTAGTAGTGAACCACAGTTAAATTCAGCTACTCAAATAATTAGAGAACCAGCACCTTTGGTTATTATTGATGATAAGGCGGTAGCTAAAAACTTTAAGCTAGTTTATGGTAATGATAGGGCAGTTGAGGCAGCTTTTAGACAATATGCCAGGACTGGAAAAGCACCTAATATTAAGACTGATGGGTTTGAGCGTTTTGCTTACAGTAATATGCAGCAGCCAGTGATTAATTGTATGCCATTACAAGAAACCATAATTACTTTAGAGCCAGGAGAAAAGTTTACCTCCATCACCTCAGGTGATCCAGCAAGCTTGAGTTATTCGGTGGCAGTCTCGGGTAGTTCTACTGGAGTTGAAACCCAGCAGGTATTAGTTAAACCAATGTTATCTAAATTTAGCACTAATTTAGTTATTGCAACCGATAAGCGTATCTACAATATTTTAATCGTGGTTGGAGCAAGTAGCAAAGTTACCAGAAACGTAGCATTTTGGTATCCAGAAGAAATGACTGCCAAGATAAATCAAAAGATAGCCAAGCAAAATCAGGAGCTGTATGCGGAACAAATTCCGCAATTAGATTTGGCAAGGGCTAATTTTAGCTATAAAGTAACTGGGGATGACCCATCATGGAAACCGATTCGGGTATTTGATGATGGAAAACGTACCTTCATACAATTGGCTAAGGGAGTAGACAATAAAAACTTACCTACGGTTATGATCCAAAGTGATGCGGGGAGCGAGGTTAAATACAATCAAAGCTATTACTCTCCATATATTGTGATAGATGGGATATTTGGGCAAGCAAAAATGATACAAGGGGTAGGCGGTAACCAGGTTGAAGTTGACATTAGAAATAAGAATTATAAGCTATGATGAGTAAGATTTTTAAATGTTTAATAGTACTGTGTTTGACTAGAGTTTATGCCACTGGGATTGATGAAACTCTTTTACTTGCCGCTAAAACTCAGGGTTCTAATGTGTATTATGCTTGCATTGTAACGCCTCCGGTAACGCCACAGCAACAGGCGTATTGTAGTGGATTATACGTAACATATATGGTCAACATAACAGCATTAAATGCACCTTATCCATTAGTAGTATCACTCGACCCAGACCCATATGCCTGGAGTCCTTATGATATATGTAAATATGAAGTTGGTCATATGATATTTGGGGATGAGTTTATTACTCCGTATTGTCCAAGTATTTAAAGCAATACAAAATCTTTTAAGTGGGGAGGATTTTATGCGAAACAAAATTATAGCGTTATTCATCTTAGGGTATAACTCATCGTTTGCTGTAGTACCCACATCTGATGTATATGTAATGGGGCAGGATACCTCAACACTAACCGGGTATGCAGCGCAAGTTCCTGCGTATTTAAGCCAGATGAGTTCAACCATGAATGCAGCTAATCAGGTGCAAAACTTGCATGGTCTAGCCCAAGTGCAAGGAGCGGGGCAGGCAGTATGTAGCCTGTGTAATGCTAATGATTTAGCTAGTATGCGAAACTATGTTAATCAGGTGAACGGTGACTTGTGTTCACAGTTTTCTTTAGCATTAACTAATATCACAGGTACACAGCAGGCTATTACTAATTTACAGCAGATAATGACTACTTTTGCGACTAATCCAAAAGAAGCAGCTTTGGCATTACAGCAAGCATCAGTTGCCACTCAAACAGCAACACAAAATACCCTAGCTGAATTACAAATGCTACATACTCAAGCACAACAAAAGAACCTAGCCGATGAAAAAATTGCCCAAACCCAGCAATCTACCATGCAAGACAGTATGGCCAATGGGAGCTGGTAGGTGAGTCAACAAGCAGTTTTTAAATATTTTGTATTTGCTATAACATTAATGGTAGCAGGGCAAGTATTTGCTGATGGTTCTGTATGCCAGATGATACCTGGTGGAACATTAGATAATTTTGAGGCTGATTTTTATAATCAGGCACAGAGGTTTTCTATCAATATACTGCCAACTGTTACTAAGATTTACTGGTTATTGTTTGGGATCTGGGTTTTATATGAGATGTCGTTTAACAAGATATTAGGCCTTAGTATTGATAATCTATATGTATGGTGGATAGCTCGGATATTTATAGCCTCTTTGATAGAGCATATATTTTTAAATCCAAACTTTTACGTAGGAGTAATTCAGTTTGGCGCAAAGCTTGGCTCACAAATGGGTGGTTTTAGTGTTGACCCTAATAGTTCATCCCCACTTGGAGCATTTACACCATCAGCTATTATGGGGATTAATAAATGTGTAGCCTATGCCATAAAGAATGCTAATGTGAGTTCACTAAATATATTGGGTAGTTTGGAGTTATGGACAATTCAATGTGGATTTTTAGTAATTAGTGGAATTGCTGCGTTTTACGTCATGTACTTATCCATTAAGATATGGATTGCTTTATTTGTGGGGTTCATTAACGCAATGTTTGCCGGTAACGCTTGGACAGTAAATTGGTGGCAAAAGTATTTAGCTACAGTTATTCAGTATGCGCTCGAGTTATTAATAGTATCGGCAATGCTTGGCGTAATATTTAACCAGTTAATGGCCTTTGTGGATCAATTAACTGCAGCTAATGCCAATATTATTGAAAACTTTGGGACATATTTAATAACTCTGGGGGAGGTAGCCTTTATGACATTTTTAATGTATACACTGCCTTCTGAAATTTCCCGGTCTATGGGTGGTTCATTTGGGGGGCATTTTCTGCAATTAAGTGGTAAATTATTAAGAACGACTGGGGGTTGGGTAAATTCTGGTATGAATGCCAATACTGTGTTGAACACTCAATCAGGGAATAGTCAACCAATTACTAATGGTTCGGCAAAAGAAGTCTTTGGGAATACGGACTTTGACAAGAGTCAGGCAAGTCCTAGTGATTGGCAAAAATCCGTTACCCAGGCACAAGCAAGTACTAAAGAGCAATGGCAAGGGGCTATTGATAATTTAAAGCACACAGAATAGGAGTTTATTATGAAGAAATTAATTATTGTTTTACTTGGTGGAGTAATCCTAGTGGGTTGTTCTAAACCACGCACTATGGAATATTATATGCAGCATGAAAAAGAAGGGTTAGCTAAACAAAAAGAATGTGAAAAGTTAGCTAATCCATTTGCTGACCCTGAATGTGTCAGTGCAGTTGATGCGATTGCAAAAATACAGCGGGATAAAATGGCCGATAGTATGATTAAAATGAAGATGTAGTATGGCTAAAGAAATGGATTCTGCAGCAATACTGCGCCATCTTGAAGAGGATATGGGTGAGTTACTTGAACTATTCACAAGAGAGAATGTATTTGAGGTAATGTTAAACCCGTATCGGCGTGAGGATGGAATGTATGAGGGGCATATCTGGTATGAAGAGGCTGGGGTGGGTATGCAGCGACTAACCAAGCAAACTCGAATAGATTTAAGTCATTGGAGTAAGCCTAAAGTTGGCGATACAGTATTGTATCGTTATGTAGATTGTGGGGACTATATACTAAACTACCATACTATAACCAATTTATCCGATACACAACTACTAACTGCTATGGGTATTGTGCTTAAAAATACGTTACTAACTGATAGTCGGGGTATTACTTATTTAGAACAAGAAGAAAATTATCGTTTATGTACCTTAGCGGATAATATAGCCTTAAATAACTACTCTAGTCAAAATCCGGTAGACAATCCTGGTTTTGAGAAAATTAATCTTGAGGTACTAGTAGAAAAGATTAATCAGGAATTAGGTAGACTAGTTGGGGTTTTATTTAAAATTGGGATAGTTAAGATAGATAAAGCAAATTTAGAGCAATTTAACCTGAATATTTCATAAATTAGTTGTAAAATCCAGATTAAGTCAATGTTACCAATGAGTTTAATCATTTCATTAAATTTACATTTTGTATATTTAGATTTTTTGCTTTGGAGAATTGA
>JAUPUP010000204.1 GCA_030917485.1 Pseudomonadota bacterium | reverse complement strand
TTTGTTGGTGTAGAAGTTCGTATTGTAAAAGAACTGGATAGCAGCGATGATAGTGATGTAGAAGAAGGCACAGATAACGAAATGGATAGCAGCGATGATATTGATAATAGTGATGTCGAAGTTACAACAAATAACGAAATAGATAGTAGTAGTGAGGATGATGCGGATATATTGTCGTCACTTTTAGAATAGGGTGCCAGTAATAAGGTAACCATAACTAGATATGGTTACCTTATTTATAACAGTTTATTGCCTAATTTTAAATATTTGCCAGTGTAGCTAATTTTAGTCTTAGATAATTTTTCTGGAGTGCCGGTAGCAATAATTGTACCGCCTCCTTCTCCGCCTTCTGGTCCTAAATCTATCACCCAGTCAGCAGTTTTAATTACATCTAGATTATGTTCAATAACTACCACAGTATTACCATGCTCGACAAATTTGTGTAATACCTTCAACAATAAATTAATATCATGAAAATGCAGCCCGGTAGTTGGTTCATCTAAAATATACATGGTTTTGCCAGTATCGCGCTTGGATAACTCTAGCGCCAGTTTAACCCGCTGAGCTTCACCACCGGATAAGGTTGTGGCTGCCTGTCCTAGTCGAATATACCCAAGTCCTACTTCAAGCAGTGTAGTTAATTTTTTCTTAATGCTTGGGATGTTGGTAAAAAATTCTGCGGACTCTTCAACCGTCATTTGTAATACTTCATGAATATTTTTACCCCGGTATACTATCTCTAAAGTTTCCCGATTATAACGTTTACCTTTGCAGGTGTCGCAGGTTACATAGATATCTGGTAAAAAATGCATTTCTACTTTTATTACGCCGTCGCCAGTGCAAGTTTCACATCTACCGCCTTTAACATTAAAAGAAAAGCGACCAGGCGCATAACCACGCTCTTTAGCTAGCGGTACTTGCGTAAATAAATCCCGAATGAAAGTAAATAAGCCAGTATAGGTAGCGGGATTAGATCGTGGGGTACGTCCAATAGGGCTTTGGTCAACATTAATCACTTTATCAAAATTCTCATGCCCCTCTAGCTCAGAAAATGGAGCTGGATTATCGTTGCTGTTGTATAATTTTTGGGCTAATGCTTTATACAAAGTATCATTAATCAGGGTTGACTTTCCAGAGCCAGATACTCCAGTAACACAGACAAAATTAGCTATAGGTATCTGCGCCTCAATATTTTTAAGATTATTGCCACGTGCCCCGAAGATCTTTAAATATCCATTGCTTTGAGGGCGTCGCTGTGCTGGGGTAGTTATTTGTAATTCGCCGGATAAATATTTGCCGGTGATAGAATTTTTGTTGGCAAGAATATCAGATAAACTACCTTGAGCAATTATTCTACCACCATGTTCACCAGCTCCAGGGCCAATATCAACAATAAAATCGGCGGATTTTATAGCATCTTCATCATGTTCAACTACGATCACCGTATTACCAATATGTTTTAGTTTATTTAGTGTGCCAATAAGCCGGTCGTTGTCTCGTTGGTGCAGCCCAATTGATGGTTCATCAAGCACGTACATTACTCCGGTTAATCCAGAACCGATTTGACTGGCTAAACGGATTCTTTGTGCCTCACCTCCAGATAGTGTGTCGGCAGAGCGACTAAGAGTAATATAGTCTAAACCTACATCAATTAAAAATCCCACTCGCGCTAAAATTTCAGCTATAATTTTTTTACCAATAGCTTTTTTGTTGCCGATTAGTTCAAGCTGTTCAAAAAAATCATGACATTTATGCAGTTGCCACTGAGTGATTTCAGGTAAAATAACTTGGTTAATTTTAACACAGCGCGATTCTTTTTTTAGGCGTGATCCATCACAATCTGGGCAGGGTTTGTTGTTTTGATATTTGGCTAGTTCTTCTTTGATATGTTGACTGTCGGTATCCAAATAGCGTCGCTGTAATGTATTAATTATCCCTTCAAATGGTTGTTTTTTAGTTACAGTACGACCGCTGGACTCGCTGATAATATTCATGTTGATTAAGTCCTTGCCAGAACCATAGAGGATGATATTTTTAATTTCTTCACTCAAAGTGCTCCAACTTGCGCTTAAATCAAATTGATAATGTTGAGCTAGTGCAATCAGCATTTGATAAGTATAGTTATTGCGTTTATCCCAGCCCTTAATTGCTCCATCAGCAATAGATAAATCTGGAGATATTATTATCTTTTGTGGATCGAAAAAAGATATTTGTCCCAATCCGTCGCATTGAGGACATGCTCCGAATGGATTATTAAAAGAAAACATACGCGGTTCAAGTTCAGATATTGAATAATCACATTCTGGGCAGGAGAAATTACTCGAATAACCTTGCTGCTCATTGCTATCTAAATTTAGGGTTTTAATTTTACTATTGCTATATTTAAGCGCTGTTTCAATTGAGTCTGTCAAGCGCGCCTTACTTTGTGAGGTAATTTTTAAGCGGTCAACCACGATGTCAATATCATGTTTTTTATTTTTATCCAATTTAGGGGTAGCATCAATTTCGTAAATACTGCCGTCAATTCTAACCTTAGTAAATCCCCAAGCTTGAATGTTTTGTAATAAATCGGTGTACTCGCCTTTGCGTCCAGTGACTACTGGGGCTAAAAGGGCAATTTTAGTATTTTCAGGATAAAGCAGTATGCTGTCCACCATTTCACTAACCGATTGGCTTTGTAGAGAAAGGTTATGTGTAGGACAAAAAGGATCGCCAGCCCTAGCAAAAAGTAAGCGTAAATAATCATAAATTTCGGTAACAGTACCAACGGTTGAGCGTGGGTTATGCGAGGTGGCCTTTTGTTCAATTGAAATTGCTGGAGATAATCCTTCAATAAGGTCTACTTCAGGTTTATCCATTTGCTGCAAAAATTGTCTGGCATATGCAGACAATGATTCAACATAACGCCGTTGACCTTCCGCATACAATGTATCAAAAGCTAATGAAGACTTACCTGATCCAGACAAACCGGTAATAACTATAAGTTTATTTTTAGGTAAATCTAGATCAATATTTTTTAGGTTATGAGTTCTAGCTCCACGAATAATGATATTATTAAGTATGTTTGGTGCATTAGTTGATTTTTTATCGGTAATTTGGTTGGACTTTGACATTTAATAAGCTAACTTTCAAGAATTGTATAAATCGCAATATTTATGGTATCAGATAACATTTATATTCAAAGTTGAATTCTGTATTAATTGGAATTGCAGCCATGATCCGCGACAGTAACAAAGATCGCAATGATAATAAACCATAAAGCCAGGTATTTAAACCTAATATAGCTCCGAGAATTATCCATTTTAACACATTGCTTACCTTCTGAATGTATAATTATACCGGTGTCCTCCGCCCATCTTTGACGAACAACATAACTATGGTTGCTTGTGATAATAATTTTGTACTTTTAAACTATGCTAGCTTTAAATTTGTTACAATAGTGTCGAGTTGGTCTGCTTGTATTGTTATGTTTGGTATTGAGAAGTAATTTTTTAATTCTGGCCAAAATTTGTTAATTATTTATCTAAGATTCTTCAACCAGCCGATGGATAATTTAACAAATTACACTGTTTGTATGGGTATGATGTAAAAATAGGTTTGTTTATTGAGAGATCTAATGATGATACATGTAATGCATAATATAAATCATTTCAGTGCGTGTTTTTTTGTGTTAGATGCGCTTCCTACAGTTGCGCGTCGCTTTGGGAATTCTGTGTTTTTGCATATTAAGAGACTTGGTAATAACGAGCAAGTTCATGAAGGTAATAAAGTTGGTGAAAATAAAGAATCTGCAAGTAGTATGTTTGGAGTACCAGGTCATCAAGATTCATCAGCTGATTTACAAATTTCAGAGTCGAAATCAAGTCAAATTGAAGTGCATAATGATATACCAGCAACTAAGAATGCCGATCCACTATACACAATGGTACAGGAAATTATAAATGATACTGTACAGTATAGTAGTGATTTTGGTCATATAGGGCACAACGTTAAAGTAGCCTTTGGTATAATTGTTTATGCTGTAAGTTGGGCATTATTCTACTGGAGGCTGGAAAAAACTGGTGGTTCTACTTCTGGATTATGGAGAAAAGCTAATATTAAGAGAAATCTTTTACTTATTGCTAAAAACTTATTAGAATTTGATTTAATAGATGCAGCTAATGATCCGTCAAGAAAATTTAAAAAAATTAAGCGTGAGGAAATAAGCATAAAAGTAAATGCCAACCAAATGTGTACATTATTAGAATGTGGGCAGCAACAGAAGATTGTCAAGGCAAAACGTATTTGTAATACTGCAGAAGTGGAAATATACATGATAAAACCTGACAATGAAGGACATGGTGGCTTGCAGTTAGTTAGTGTACCAAGAAGATTTAGTTTATTGCCAGGAGTAAAAAATGGGATGCTGTTATATGAAAGCAATATGGCGCATATTCAAGATTTTTGTAGCTTACTTGATAATATGATTATAATTTTAAACTGTATGGAGGGCGAGAAAAAAAATATCTACAATTTGGACTTGCGCCGACGGATAGCTGCTGTTGCTCATCAACCTTCTGCTGTAGAAATAGGCAATCCTGTTAAGTATCGATCTAAATGTCGTGATTATTATGATGTACAAACTGGTATTAGTACGATAATAGAGCCAATTGTTCCTCGTGCAGTTGGTAAGCGTGAAGTTATGAATGAAGGTGCTTGCGGAGTAGTTATTCCACAATTTCCTGGAGGAGTTAAAAAACTTTATGCGGGTATGGTTTTAAAAAAGATAGAAAATAAATCATTTAGAGCGTATAAAGTTAATCCTTATAAGTTGAGTGCGTATTTTATGGAGGTTTACCGCAAGCTGTATTTACTGCGTTTAAATAATGTCATAGCTGTACCAATTATTAACGGCTTCAATAAGTCAAAGTGTGTTTTCATTGAAGGTGGCGGTAGGAGTTTAATAGACAGTCCAGATTTAAGAAAAAGAAAATTTGGGTTTACTCTTATGGTCAGCTATTTATCTCATATAGTTGGATTGCAAAGTCTTGATAATAAATCAGATAATTGTGCGGATGGGCGCTATGATCTTTTATTTGACGGAATAAGCGAGCAACGTAAGGGACGTATTTTAGGCAATTCAGGTGAATATGCCGGTTGGTTTAAATGTTTATTTTTTTGTGTAAGAATTAATGGTCGTACAATTGATGAACATATGAGAGGCGAGAGATTTTGGGCAGCTATATATGCTGATGCCAGTTATGAGTTTGCCAAAACGACGTATGGTGATTTTATAGTGAAACTAAAAAAAAATGGGATTGATGATCTAGGTATTAAACGGTTACAAAGCGTAGCTGGGCTAGTAAGATCTTATTTATTGAATGATGACTCCATTCAAGATATGTTAAAGAATGTGGGATATTATAACCGTGTTAAGAGTGACGGGACAGAGTTAAATGATTTTCAACGTTCCTTATCTACGCTAATTCAAAATCAATTAGCAAATGTAGAGCTTTTACCTCCATTTGAAGATAAAGATGCGTTGGCTAAATTTGCCCTAAATTGGTTTTTTGTGTGTGATCCAAAAGAGATTGCACAATTTTATAATGACATATATGGACCAGGTACTCAATTTGCTAGATATCAGGATAGTATTAATAACGCGTCTCAAACGCTCAAGACAGCATATAAATCAAACGGTGGCAATGCAGTTGCATCTGAATTAGCAGTGGATGATGCTCGGCAACAATTGGATTCAGGGTTAACCAGTCTGGTCGAATCAGTGAAAGACATGCTCCAGCCGCCTGTAAGCTCATCAGATTTAGGTGCGTTATCTGTTACCAGCTAATTTGCCAACTAGGAGTAGACAAATCTTTACCGGGAGCGCTATTCGTGTTTAAGTCTTGTTGTTGTGATGGGTACATATAGTAGTCGGGCAGATAATTATCCCCATTATCTACTTTAATTTGAGTTACCTGCCCATTAGACCTGTCTTCATAAATAGTCTGGCGGTTATTATTAGTTTTGATAGATGTGGGAGCAGATGCGTTGCTGCTGCCTTGACTAGCTGAGGTTTTATTTTTGGTGGGTGTATTCATTGGCATTACAGCGTCGCTCGCATTAGTTTTTTGTGGTGGCAATGGTATGGTTGGGTAGCTGTTAGTACCATTAAATAGGCTGCAGCTCATGATTAAGCTCATAATTATACAGCATAGAACAAGAATTTTCTTCATAGGTATTTAATATCCGTTATAGCTAATTTTTGTGAGTTATATGAATTATGTATGCTAATTGATTATTTTCATCTAAATTAATTCTTCATGCCAAGATTCGCCAGCACGGGATAATAATGCTGAGGCTGAAGATGGTCCCCAGGTTCCAGCTGAGTAGAGTTTTGGTGCAAAATTCAACTTTTCCCAGGTGGTTAAAATTGGTTCTACCCATTTCCAGGCTGCTTCTTGTTCGTCACGGCGGACAAATAAGGTTAATTTACCGCGAATTACATCGAGGAGAAGGCGTTCATAGCCTTCGGTTCTACGGGTAGTAAACATTTTATTAAAATCTAAGTCAAGATATACCGGGCGTAAATCATTGGTATCCCCGGGCTGTTTTGCCAGAAAATATAATTGTACTGTTTCTTCTGGCTGTAGTTTAATGATTAAGCGGTTGGCAAAGTTATTGGCATTAAACGGAAATATTTTACACGGAATATCTTTAAATTGGACAACTATTTCTGCAGTTTGCTCTTTTAGACGTTTACCGGTTCTTAGATAAAACGGTACATTAGCCCAGCGCCAGTTTTGAATTTCAGCTTTTAGCGCTACATAAGTTTCTGTCCTGCTATTGTTCGGAATATCCTCTTCTTCTAAATACCCATTTATATTATGTCCGTCGACCGTACAGGCTTTATATTGACCGCGAATTACGTTGTTAACTACCATATCCTCAGTTAAGGGTTTTAAGGCTTGGAGTACTTTTAGTTTTTCATTTCTGACTGTATCAGCATCTAGCGAAAATGGCGGTTCCATCGCCACAATGCAGAGTAATTGCAATAAATGGTTTTGCAGCATATCGCGCAACGCTCCAGTTTTATCATAAAATTCTCCGCGTGATCCCACGCCCAAACTTTCGGCAATAGTAATCTGAATGCTAGAAATCCATTGCCGACTCCACAGTGCTTCAAATAGAGTATTGCCAAATCTAATTGCCATTAAGTTTTGTACAGATTCTTTACCTAAATAGTGGTCAATTCGATAAATTTGTTCTTCAGAGAAAAATTTAGCCACAAAATCATTTATATCATTAGCGGTTTGCAAATCATGTCCAAGCGGTTTTTCTAATACAATCCGCGAGTTATTGTGGTTTAAATTAACCTTAGCAATATTTTGACAAATTGGTTTGAATAACCTAGGGTCGGTTGACAGATAGTAAATATTGGTTATTTCTTTACGGAGCGTATTACTTAATTTTATATAGTCATCTTCATGATTTGCATCAACAGTTAAGTAATGCACCATTTTACAAAATTCATCCCATTTGTTGATATCTATTTCTACCCCAGCTTTGATAGCTTTTTCATAGGCAAATTTGGCATATTCTTCGTGATTATAATCCTTACGCCCCAAAGCAAAAATACGCGCCTCATGGTTAATGGTACCATGTGAGTATGCATTGTATAAAGCTGGCAATAATTTGCGGGTTACTAAATCTCCAGTGCCCCCAAAAAGAACTAGATCAAATAATTGTAAATCATTCATCTTCATTACCTCAAAATCATAACCACATAACCATACTCTTTGTCTTTTGGTATACAATAAATGTAACCACCATGATAAACAGTAGAATTTATTAAACTACCAGCTGCCTAATTGCCAGCTTTTATGTTTATTAGTGAATCTGTATGTATTGTATCAAAAATCAGGTACAATAGGGGGATATTTACTATCATCCGCAAAATATATACATCAATCTCCAGCTTTAGTTTCGCAAGTAAATAAAAAACGAAAAGCATAGAGTGTTTTTACATTGCAAAGGATTAAATCGTGCAGTATCATGATCTACGAGAATTTATTACTGAACTAGAACATTTGAATGAATTAAAACGCATAATTCAGCCAGTATCGCCACAGTTGGAAATGGCAGAGTTTTGCAGTGTAGTGCTTAAAAACAACGGTCCAGCAATTTTATTTGAAAATCCAGTTGGGTTTAATATGCCAGTTTTGGGTAATTTGTTTGGCAGCGTGCGCCGAGTCAGCCTAGCTATGGGGCGAGAAGATATTAGCCAACTTCGTGAGCTTGGACAGTTTTTAGCGGATATTAAAGAGCCGCAGCCACCTAAAGGTATAAAGGATGCTTTGAGTAAAATTCCTATGTTGAAGCAGTTATACAATATGCTGCCTAAGTTAGTTGGCAGTGGTGCTCCGGTGCACGAAAATATTTTAACCAAAGATGAAGTTGACCTATCCAGCTTACCCATCTGGACATGTCATCCAAAGGATGTGGCGCCACTAATTACCTGGGGCTTGGTGGTTAGTAAGGGGCCATACAAAAAACGACAAAATTTGGGGGTTTATCGTCAGCAGTTATTGACTAAAAATAAGTTAATCATGCGCTGGCTGCACCATCGTGGCGGAGCTATTGATTATCAGGAGCATTGCAGAGCAAACCCGGATAAACCATATCCGGTAGCTGTGGTTTTGGGGTGTGATCCAGCAACTATATTGGGCGCAGTTACTCCGGTGCCAGACTCATTGTCGGAATATCAATTCGCCGGGCTGCTGCGGGGCAAAAGAACCGTATTAACTAAATGTATTTTAAGCGATCTGCATGTGCCGGCCTATGCTGAAATTGTTCTTGAGGGATTTATTTATCCCAATGAGACTGCGTTAGAAGGTCCATTTGGGGATCATACCGGATACTATAACGAAGCAGAAAATTTTCCAGTATTTACCGTTGAAACAGTCACTATGCGGGATAATCCGATTTATCATAGTACTTATACGGGTAAACCCGTAGATGAACCTGCAATTTTAGGTGTGGCACTCAACGAAGTATTTATACCAATTTTGCAAAAACAATTTTCTGAAATTGTTGATTTTTACCTGCCTCCGGAAGGTTGTAGTTATCGAATGGCAATTGTATCAATAAAAAAGAACTATCCGGGACATGCAAAACGGGTAATGTTTGGAATCTGGAGTTATTTGCGCCAATTTATGTATACTAAATTTATTGTCGTGGTAGACGATGATATTGACATCCGATCTTGGAGTGAGGTTATCTGGGCTATTACTACCCGAAGTGATCCAAGTCGAGATACAACATTAATTGATAATACCCCTATTGATTATCTAGATTTTGCTTCTCCAGTGTCTGGTTTGGGAAGTAAGATGGGAATTGATGCCACCAATAAATGGATAGGTGAAACATCACGAGGTGAAACATCACAAGGTGAAACTTCACGCGTTTGGGGAGAAGTGATCCGGCCGGATACGAAAATTAAACAAAAAATGAACGAGCTATATGCTGAGGTATTTGTTTAATAGGTATTTATGATATAATTGTGGTCATTTTAAGGAAGCAATAGTTTATGTTATCAATTAATCGAGCGGTAGAAATTAAATCTAGTATGGAGTGGTTAAAATTAAGTTTTGTAACCTTTCGTGAAAAACCACTACAATTTATTATTTTAGGTATTGTGAGCAGTATTATTGGGCTAATTCCAGGTTTTGGGGCTTTTTTAACTCCGCTGTTTAATGCTAAATTTGCTCAGTTGACAGCAAGGGTAGAACGCAACCAGCCGGTTTTGATGAGTATGCTGTTTGAGAATCTTTTTGCGAATAAGAATGTAGTAAGGTTAGCTTTTATAAATTTGTGTATAGCTACAATTATATTTACCCTTCAATATTTTGTTGAAAATTATCTTGGTGGAATTAGTTTGGATAGCTCTAGTGCAGCAGCAGATGCAATTACTATACACGGCAGTTTAACTACATTACTTTATGTTATCCCGATGATGATACTGCAGCTATCAATGTGGATGTCGCCCTTAATTTGTTTATATAATCAAGATATTAGCCCGTTTCAGGCAATGTGGTTGAGTATTAAAGCGTGTGGAGTAAATATTGTTACCATGCTTTTTTATTCGTTATTAGTGTTGTTTTTTTCTATTTTGGCAATTATTCCATTTGGACTTGGGTTATTTATATGGTTGCCAATGCTTAACATAGTAAGCTATTTTATCTATAAGAGTTTATTTGTTTATAGTAGAACTATAATATAGCTTGTTTGTAGTATATCTGTTTTGGTTTTGCCGTAAATCCGGGGTAAATCGGCAATGGAAATCTTTATTTTTTCATGTAATGACTGGATACCATTACATATCCATTAGTCTCAAAATAAATATTACTCACGGCAAATTAATTATACAAACGTTTAAATCAGTAAAGGCCATAATAAAGTAGAAATATTATGACCTTAAACTGGCGTCAATGTTCCATATTGTACATTATACCAATAGCTTTATTAAGAAAGAGAACTATCTCTTTTTCATAGCCCGGTATAAAACCCTCAGGAATATCACCAGATTTCATTAAGTCCCACATTTTACCTTTAAGTCCTTCATTACCTTGGTACTGACTATTTGCACTATCCATAACAGTACGTGCAAGTTTTTGAACCTCAGGGTCTGATGGTGGTAAATGCATTAGCGATTTAGCATCAGCAAATATCTTTTTCCATAATTTAGAATTTTCATCATTATTTTGGCTTGATGCCATCTCACCAAAAAACCTTAAATCGCTATCTGTAAAATTACGCTTCACCCAATCTTGATATGCACTATCTTGTTTCATTTGTAACACCTCTAAAATTTTAGCCATAACCTCCCAGGCAGGTTCATCATGATCTGCCATATGTTTGGTCATGCTATGATTAATTAACATTATGCTATCTTGCATCTTATCAATACTTACTTGTAATATTTTTGCTTGTAAATTCAATGAACTTCGCCAATCAAAGTTATTATTTTTTAATATGGTTTTTATCTGATTTAGATTAAAACCAATATGTTTAAGTATATTTATCTTTTGCAAAGATAACATCTCACTTTTGGAGTAAAAACGATAACCAGCATCACTTTTATGATGAGGGTTTAAAAGCCCCAGTTCATCATAGTACTGCAACGTACGTACTGTTACACCAGTCAATTTACTAAACTTATTTACAGTTAAGTATTTATCCATTTTTGCCTCCTAGCGATAATGTAAATCATCACGTAACGTGAGAGTCAAGTGATAATTGATAAAAATTTAGTATAATTTAGCAAAACCACTCTGGTTATTAGATATTTTCATATTTGCAATGCTAATATTTTTTCTAAATTAAAGGTTACTTCAACTGGTTCATTATTTGTAAAATCATATTCACCTAAAAAATTGAAATGTCCCCACGATAGAGTCGACCCATTCATAATTATGGCAATTATTCCAGATCAAGAACTTAGCCACGTGTATCGGTGGAATGCATATCACTCTTAATCAACCCATCATGAGTTAACCCTTCAGTAAATTAGATTTATTTTTTCTGCTCTATAACGTCTAATTTTTGCGGATTATCAAAATAGGTTTGCTCAGTTTTGGTAAGTATCTCAAGTATTCGCATTTAATATTTATCTGCATCAAAATATGATTTTTATAACGGTTGTTTTTCACAAACCTTCATTGTAGCATTTAGGTACATTATATGATAGAATTATTGATGTGAAATAAATGCTATATTTACCTTAATAGTGAAATGTGTTTTAAACAAGGATTCTTGCGTGATTTTTGGATATATTAGAGTTAGTACTACAGACCAAAACTTAGATGGGCAAAAAAATCTAATTAGTCGTTATTGTATAGATAATAAATTAATGGTTGATGAGTGGATTGAATTAGAGATGTCGTCCCGTAAAACAATTTATTTGACCGACAACTAGTGCAATAACTCTACTACAAGGTTTTTCTTACTCATGTATAAGCTATTTAAACAAGTATTAGCTGTATTATTAACTATGGCATTAATTAGTAGTTGTAGTTTGGGAGCATCATCTCCGAGCAATAATAATGAGACTAAAGCCATTCAAGATTTTACGAATAATTTTATAAGTAATTATGCCGAGTCAGATGGTTTTACAGCTATTTCTGTTACTGCTCAATGTCATGGATTTAATGGCTCTAATCCAGTTACAGTGTACTCTGGAACAATGGGTCGTGATACTTTGCAAGTAATACAAACTAATAGCTTATGGCAAATTGGAAGCAATACCAAATCATTTACATCTATAGTTTTGTTACAGTTAGAATCTGAATACCACAATTTTAGTATCAACGATGATCTGTCAAAATGGTTTCCAGAATACTCTTATTGGGAAGATCCACTTACACATGGACCCACAATTCAACAATTAATGAATATGACAAGCGGTATTCCTGATGATATGAATTCAGCATTTTTCGCATGGTATATACCCAATACATATACCTATCTTCCACCAGAAAATATGATTGGCTTTGCTCCTCAATCATTAAATTACACACCTTGTAATAATTGGAATTATTCAAATACAAATTATCAAATTTTAAGTCTACTAATAGGAAGAGTTACCGGAAAAGATTATCATGGGCAGGATTCAGCACAAGTAGAAATAACAAACAGAATCATAAATAAATTAAATCTTAGGAATACTTATTATGTAAATAATTTACCAACGCAATTTGTACCTTCAAATAGATTAGTCAATGGCTATTTGAATGCTGCTGAATCAACCGAATTTTCAACCTTTTCTTTATCATATGCTGCCGGTAGCGGAAATATTATATCAACTACAGATGATATAAATACCTATTACCATGCACTTTTCCAATCAAATACACTATTATCAGCCGCGCAATTTCAAGAGCTCTCATCATGGGTACAAGATGGTGGAGGACAAAATCCTGGACAATCAATTTCATCTCCTGCAATGGCAAGTAACGGTAATGCTTATGGCCTTGGAGTTGGTGCTGAAAAAATTATTTTAACCCCTGAACAATCAGTAAATTATCCAAATCTTGCAGGTAATATTAATAATTATAATTTTGTTAATTATTATTCAGGAACTACGTTAGGCTTCTCTTTTTATTATATATATAATCCAACAACCAATGAGTACGTTGTAATTGGTATAAATAGTGCAAGTGTTAGCCAAGGTAATGGTGACATTTTAGTTTTAGTATATGATATCTTAAATTATTTGGATGGGAAGTGTAATTGAACTTTTATTTATCTTTCAAAGTGAAGAAGATTATCTTATGACCGACACAATTAATTTATCAAAATTAGCCAACCTAGTTGCCACTGGAGAATCAGAAACCATAGAATTTAAAGAAGCCTTTAATGATGAACCAATTGAAACTCTTGTAGTATTTATGAATGCCAAAGGTGGCACATTACTAATTTGAGTAAAAAATGCTGCTAACATCTGTGGTTATAGTATTGGCAAAAATACTCTTGAAGACATTGCTAACCGAATACAAGAATCAACAGATCCCAGAATTCAACCATTGATTTCGACAATAACCCATGAAGATAAAAGGTAATAATCACAATTACTGTATCATCCAGTATTGGTGCTCCAATTAGCATGCGCGGTAAATTAGGTAGGTTTCGCTCGCCGATACTCATAATTGATGACAGAGAAGCTCATGGTACATTGATTAATCAATTAGAGGAAACGCTTGCCTGGTTTAAAGAGCGGCTTGAAACTGAGTTTATTATTACAGGTAATTCACAACGTGAAGTTCGTTTGGAATATCCATTGAATGCTATTCGTGAGGCTGTAATAAATATTTTATGCCATCGCTTATGCTAAGCTATATCGCAAAGTGTAAAAATATCGCTTGATTTTAATTATTAATTCATGCTATGATTTTTATCTCTTTTTTTATAATATTTAAAATGTCTTATGCGCAAGTTATTTTTAAAAATGCCCAAAATACTAATGTTGACCATTATGATTATAGGCAGTCAACAAGTAATAGCATCTAATAACCCAGACCTGCAAACCATGTTAGACGGAGTGCTTGCTAGTCAAGATGCTGAGTCTGGAAGTGTAACTGGTATACCTCTGACATTTCAATGTAACGGTGTAAATAATAACCAACCAATTACTATTGCATCTGGAAAATTAAGTAATGAACCAAATTCACAAAATTTACCAATAGATGCCATATACCAAATTGGTAGTGATAGCAAATCATTTACTGCAGTTGTTGCGCTCCAGCTAGAGTATGAAGGATTATTTGGCATTAAAGGTTTGGATAGTACTGTTGGGGAAATGTTAGGCAATGACGTTTATCCGAAATGGAAAGACCTTAAGTTACGTCAACTACTTAATATGACTAGTGGAATTCCTGAATATGACAATGTTGAAATAATTGCCCAAACATATGCAGATGATCCAACGCATTTTTTTGACACTGATGATTTACTTAAGAGTGTAGCCAATAATAAATTGGATTTTACGCCAGGTACAAATTACAAATATTCAAATACAGGATATGTGCTTATGAATAAAATAATAACTCAACGTTCAGGAATAAGTTATAAGCAACAAGTGACTGATCGCATCATAAGCAAGTTAGGTCTTACTAATACGTATTATATTGAAGACATTCCTGAAAATGCAATACCTGATGAGAAAAAATGGCAAACGTCTTTATTAATGAGTGGTTACTACATTGAGGGACCAGATACAATAACTTATCACACAAAATATCTTTATCCTGGTGTTGATATAAAGACATACTCATTGTCTATTACCAATGCACCAGGTGCAATCATATCAAATAGTGCCGATTTAAATACATATCTTAGGGCGTTATTTACAGTAGATGCACCCAATGCCTTGTTAACTAAACCAGAATTGGAAGAGTTAACCACATTTGTTGCACAGTCTGATAGTAGTAAATATAAGGCAGGTCAAATTATTAATGGCGATGTAGATAAAGATACGCCAATGGCTTATGGACTTGGTATCAGTGAAGCATATTTTGAATTACCTAGTGGTCAAGGTATTGTCATGTATGCGCATGAGGGAGGAACATATGGATTTTATTCTATGTGGGAATATCAAAAAAATGGCGATGTTTCTTTTACATATTCAACTAATAGTAATTCAATATTAAGTGCAAAAACAATTTTTAATATACATACACAATTACTTGACACAATAACTAATTACTGTTCAATAAAGTAAATTGAAATCGTGGTGTGTTTTAGATTTACCACGAAACATCTGGACTTTGGCATAAATTAAACTAAATTAAGCTGCCATTGTCCCATTATTTATCAACATTTCTAAATCTTGCCTTCGAATTTTAACAAATTCATCATTTACAGCAGATTCGTTAAAATAC
>JAUPUP010000020.1 GCA_030917485.1 Pseudomonadota bacterium | reverse complement strand
CCTAAGGGGATTCGAACCCCTGTTACCGCCGTGAAAGGGCGATGTCCTAGGCCTCTAGACGATAGGGACAATTGCTGTTTTATGACATTGGCTGCCAATGGCGCACCCGAAGAGACTCGAACTCCTGACCCTCTGGTTCGTAGCCAGATACTCTATCCAACTGAGCTACGGGTGCTTTGGCGGAGAAAGAGGGATTCGAACCCTCGATACGAGTTTTAGCTCGTATGCTCCCTTAGCAGGGGAGTGCCTTCGACCTCTCGGCCATTTCTCCAAGCCGCTAATGTCACTTGCTTAGAGGACAGTATCTTAGCAGGATGGTGGACAGTTTGTCAACAATTTAATTGATAAATATTCTCGTGCCGATTTATTTTTGAGTTGTAAAGGTGTTGTTAAGATATTAATGTAATTGATTTAGCTTGGTATAGCTGCTTTATTGTAAGTTTATTAAAAATATCATCATTTATAGTTTAAAATTTGATAGAATGTGGACTTTAGCTAAACAAATTGTTGTCGAGTAGCTAAGCAGATTGTTGTGGAGAATTTAATGAGTACAAAAGTTGTTGATATAGCAGCGCTCACAGATGAAGATATAATGAATATGCCGGACAAGGATTATATGGACCCAATTCAGCTGGAGTTTTTTAGACTTAAACTTTTAGAGCATGAGAAAGAGATTTTAGATAATGCCAAGAAAACTACCCAGGCATTTCAAGAGCAAGAGACTAATTACATTGCGGATCCTTCAGATAGGGCAACTATAGAAGAAGAATACGCCTTGGAGTTAAGAACTCGGGATCGTGAGCGTAAGCTATTGCAAAAAATTCGCAAGGCGTTGTACCTGATTGAAATTGGCGAGTATGGCTATTGCGAAGATACTGGAGAGCCTATCGGTTTAAAACGGTTGATTGCACGTCCAACTGCAACGCTGACTATAGAAGCGCAAGAGCGTCGTGAAAAAGTACAAAAACATTATGCAGAAGATTGATGGTGCAGTTTATGTTTGTGAATTAAACGTTGGGCATAAGTAGTAATATTATACTCGAAGTATTCCGATTCTGGACAAGGAATATCGCAATAAAAAGCGACGGGGACGCGTCCCACCGTGTACAAAGAAGTACACGAGGAGTGTTTATAACATATGACACAGTCCAGGATTGAAAGACGAAGAGTATATTCAAAATTCAAGATAATTGAACCTAGCACGTGAACCAAATAAATTGAGTAATTTCATGCAGAGAGAAGTACTTCATTACGATGTGGTAATTGTGGGGGCAGGTCCTGCCGGCCTTGCTTCTGCTGTTCGCCTCAAGCAGTTAATTCCAGATTTAACTGTTGCCATATTAGATAAAGGCAGCTCTGTTGGCGCGAATATAATATCAGGGTGCGTTATGGACCCGATCGCTCTTTCTGAACTTATTCCCAACTGGTCAGAGCTGGATTTTCCTGTAACAACTAAAGTTGCTGCCGAGAAAATGCTGTTTTTGACCGCCACGAAATCTTTCAAATTACCTATTCCTGGTAAATGGCAAAATAACAATAATTATATCATAAGTTTAAGCAAACTCTGTAGGGCTCTAGCTGATTATGCGGAACAGCTTGGGGTTGATATATACCCGGGTTTTGCTGCAGTGAGCGCGGTTACTGAACAAAATCGCATTATTGGAGTAATAACTGTCGAGGCTGGGCTTGATAAATGCGGCAAGCCAACCGTTAATTATCAAGCTGGTATTGAACTGCGTTGTCATCAGTTAATAGTGGCGGAGGGGTGTCGTGGTTCATTGGCTAAACAAATAATTCAACAGTTTAAGTTGGATAAAAACTCCACTCCTCAAACTTATGGTCTGGGAATTAAAGAGGTATGGCAGGTAGAGCCTAAAAACCACAGTATGGGAACTGTTATTCATTGTATAGGTTACCCTTTGGGGATGAATGCCTATGGAGGTGGTTTTCTCTATCATCAGGAGCATAATTTAGTGTCGCTTGGCTTAGTAGCTGCATTAGATTACTCTAATCCGTATTTTAATCCATATGAAGAGTTTCAGAGACTAAAGCTGCATCCGCAAATTTGCAAGGTTCTTGAGGGCGGTAAAAGAATTGAATATGGCGCGCGTACCGTAGTTGAGGGTGGAGTTCAGGCATTGCCTAAACTTACATATCCCGGTGGAATTATTGTTGGTGATAGCGCTGGATTTTTAAATGTAGCTAAGATTAAAGGCGTACATAACGCAATTAAGTCAGGAATGCTTGGGGCTGAGGCTATAGTTGAAGCTATCAAAAATGGTAGTATTAGCAATGAGGGTGGAGAGGCATGTGAAGCATATAGTTACCCTGATTTGGTAAAAAGAAGTTGGTTGTATAAAGAACTGTATAAAGTGCGTAATATTCGTCCTGCATTTAATCTTGGGCTATATTTTGGTTTATTTTACGCTGCAATTGATTATTATTTGTTTCGTGGGTTTACGCCCTGGACATTTTGCATTAAGACTAAAGATCATAAAAGGTTAAAGTCGGTAAATTATAGTAAAAAAATTAATTATACTCAAAAACATGATGGTGTATATAGTTTTGATTTAATGGCGTCAGTATATTTAGCTAATATTAGTCATGAAGATAATCAACCCTGCCATTTAAAATTGGCCGATGATTCTATACCAATAGAAGTCAACTTGAGTCAATTTGAAGCTCCTGAAACCCGTTACTGCCCAGCCGGAGTATATGAAATTGTATATAGTGGCAACAATGAGCAAGGTGGGCAAGATAAGCTAGATAATAATGTTATACAAGCTGAGCAAGCCAAGCAAGACGAGAAAAACCCCGCCAAATCATATAAACCTCGATTATATATCCATGCCCAAAATTGTATTCACTGCAAGGCTTGCGATATAAAAGACCCTACTCAGAATATTACCTGGATTCCACCTGCGTCTGGCAGTGGACCTCAATATAGTGAAATGTAGCTAAAGGTGTAAGAGGTTGTAAAAGTTTGTGAAAGTTAAAATTTATTTCTGATGGAGTTGTGAATGAGATATAATTGGGGTTTCATTGTGTAATGGTAAAGGTGTTATAAGCACAGTTACTGGTCGCGGTAGTATTGTTTACATTTGTTTTATTTCATTACATAGTGTTAGCTTAACTTTACTTTTTAAATATTTTTAGGAATTATAAAATGTTATTAGAATTAAATGCACAAGCAAGAAAAGAGCATGGTAGAGGAGCGAGCCGCCGCCTGCGTCGTAATGGTTTAGTTCCAGCGATTATTTATGGCTTAAATGAAGATGCAACTCCAGTTAGTTTAGATCATAATTTTATTTATCATGCTTTAAAGCGTCCAAACTTTCATACTTCAATCTTAAATATACTAGTTGACGGTAAGCCAGAAAAGGCGTTATTGCGTGATTTTCAAATGCATGCATTTCGTCCAGAAGTGCTGCATCTTGATTTTCAACGGGTGAATGATACCGAGGAGATTCACATACGTGTTCCGTTACACTTTATAAATGAAGACATTGCTCATGCAGTGAAGGTTCAGGGCGCGCATATTACAAAAATTTTAACAGAGGTTGAAATTCGGGCTAAAGCTGCTGATATTCCGCACAATATTGAAATTGATTTGCAAAATATAACTGCCGGAGAATCAATTCACTTGTCTAATTTAGTGTTACCTAAGAATGTTGTTCTTGCCAACTTATTGCGTGGTGATGATGCAGTTGTGGTGATTGCTGCTGGTATTGCTGAAGAAACTGAAACGGATGTAAGTGGTGTAGCTGTAGCTGATATTCCAACTGTTGATGCCAAGTCTGAAAAAGCAGATGCTTAAATTGATTTAATTGTTTAAATTAATTTAAATTTTTCTAAGTCTAAGTTAATTTAAACTGTTTAAGCGTTTAAGAGCTTGATATTTCACTAAAAATTGCCCTGATTTTATATAGATCGGGGCAATTTTTTTGGTGGTTTCATATACTCAAAGGTTAGCTAAGGTGATGGTAATTGGGCGCTTCTTTGACAATCTGTACATCGTGTACATGAGATTCTTTAATTCCTGAGGTTGTGATTTCAACAAATCTGGCACGTTGGTGCATCTCACTGATGGTTGGAGTGCCTAGATATCCCATGGATGAACGTAGTCCCCCAATGAGTTGATGAATAACTGAACTAAGGGTGCCCTTATGTGGTACACGTCCCTCTATTCCTTCTGGAACTAGTTTGTCTTGATCGTCAGTTACTTCCTGGAAATATCTATCAGCCGAGCCTTTGCTCATTGCACCTAATGAACCCATTCCACGGTAAGTTTTATAGCTTCGTCCCTGAAAAAGCTCTATTTCGCCTGGAGATTCATCAGTACCAGCCAACATGCTGCCTAACATTACACTTGACGCACCAGCAGCTAATGCTTTGGCTATATCGCCGGAAAAACGTATTCCTCCATCGGCAATTAATGGAACGCCGGTACCATTTAATGCTTGAGCAACATTATTGATGGCGCTTAATTGAGGAACGCCAACCCCTGCAACAATTCGTGTGGTACATATTGAACCAGGACCAATTCCAACTTTTACTCCGTCAGCTCCAGCTTCAACTAGAGCCTTAGCTGCTTCGGCAGTAGCAATATTACCGCCAATTACATCAATGTGCGGATAATTTTGTTTAATCCATTTTACACATTCAATCACGCCGTGGGAATGCCCATGTGCAGTATCTACAATAATTACATCAACCCCAGCTTCGACTAAAGCAGCTACTCGAGTTTTAGTGTCTCCACCTACGCCGACTGCTGCGCCAACCAATAGTTGTCCGTCTTTATCTTTATTAGCGTTGGGGAAAGTTATGTTTTTAGTTAAATCTTTTACGGTTATTAAACCTTTTAATTCATTTTGTTTATTAATTACTAACACTCTCTCTAAGCGATGTTTGTGCATTAGTTCTCGAGCTTCATTAATTGGCGCACCTTCAAACACAGTAACCAATTTTTTGGTCATTATGTTTTTAATTGGCTGATTTAAGTTGGTTTCAAAACGTAAATCACGATTAGTAATAATTCCCACTAATTTACCATCTTCAACCACCGGAAAGCCAGATATTTTCTTTTGTTGTTTAATTTCGAGTAATTCTTTAACGGTTAAATCTGGTTCAATACATATAGGGTCTTTTACCACCCCTGATTCATGGCGTTTGACTATTGAAATACGTTCAGCCTGTTTACGTGGACTCATATTTTTATGAATTATCCCAATCCCGCCTTCTTGAGCTAGTGCAATTGCCATTTTGGCTTCAGTTACTGTATCCATGGCTGCGGAAACAACCGGTATGTTAAGTGGTAAATTTCTGCTTAGTCGGCTTTTAACTTCGACATCTTTGGGTAAAACGGTAGAGTAACCAGGCACTAGTAATACATCATCAAAGGTATAGGCTTTATATTCAACGTTTAACATGATTAAATTTATCTCCTGTAAAGGTATTGTTATTAATTTGTGCCGACCTGTTTTATAATATCGCTAAAATCAGTAATATCTTTAAAACTACGGTATACTGAGGCAAATCGTATATAAGCTATTTTGTCTAGTTTGGATAATTGATCCATTACTAGATCGCCAACTAGACGGCTTTCAATTTCACGTTTACCTGTACTCAAAATGTTTTGACGAATGCTATTAATTGCCTCGTCTACTAAAATCAATGATACAGGGCGTTTGTGCAATGCAAGCATTATACTGCTTCTAATTTTTTCTTCATCATATTCTTGGCGGGTTTTGTTTGATTTTATTATGGCAGGCATTTGTAAATCAATTTTTTCTAGAGTATTAAAGCGTTTATCACAAACAGGGCAGCGTCGACGTCGTTTAACTATAGCTTTATCATCACTTAAGCGAGTATCTATAACTTGAGTATCATCTGAATTGCAAAACAAGCACCGCATGAATTAGTTATGTCCTTTTAACATGGGAAATCCCAGATTTTCACGGGATTGATAATATTTTTTAGCTGCCAGCCTGGCTAAATTGCGAATTCGAGCAATATAAGCTGCCCGTTCAGTAACCGATATTGCACCACGAGCGTCCAATAAATTAAAGGTGTGGGCCGCACTTAAAATCAGCTCATAGCCCGGCAATACTAAATCTAAATTTAGTAGATTAGCTGCTTGAGCTTCATATCCGGCAAACTGTGAAAGCAGCCAGCTTACATCTGAGCGTTCAAAATTATATTGAGATTGTTCAACTTCGTTTTGATGATATACGTCGCCATAACTTATGGTTTGACCATCCAAGGTTTTAGTCCAGACTAAATCATAAACATTGTCTACGTCTTGCAGATACATAGCCAAGCGCTCAAGTCCGTAAGTTATTTCTCCCAGTACGGGTTTGCAGTCAAGTCCGCCCACCTGCTGAAAATAAGTAAATTGGGTAATTTCCATGCCGTCTAACCATACTTCCCAGCCTAAACCCCAGGCGCCTAAGGTAGGGTTTTCCCAGTTATCCTCAACAAATCTAATATCGTGGACAGCTAGATCAATGCCAAGCGTAGATAGGGACTCTAAATATAACTGCTGAATATTATCAGGGGAGGGTTTTAAGACTACCTGAAACTGATAGAATTGTTGCAGCCGGTTTGGGCTTTCACCATACCGTCCATCTTTAGGACGCCGAGATGGCTGAATATATGCGGCAAACCATGGCTCAGGTCCAATACTTCTTAAAAAAGTTGCCGTATGCGAAGTTCCAGCCCCCATTTCCTTGTCAAAAGGCTGCAGTATTACACAGCCTGATTTTGCCCAAAATTGCTCCAGTGTAAATATCATTTCCTGGAAGGTCAGCCTCTGGTTTGCGCCACTAGTAGTTTTTGGATTTATTTCTACAGCCTCTGTGGGCTGGTTTTTGAGTGCTTGGTTAATTATTGAGTTTTCGTTAGTTTTTGAATTGATTATTGATTTTGGCGAAACTTCCGGTGTGGCTGAACAATTATTTGCTTCTGTTGTCATAATGCTAACCTGATTCATATTTGCTATTGTTGGTATGCACATTAGTGCATAAGCAATTGTTTATTGTTGATTTAATTATTAACTGTCTGAGCAAGTTATTTTATCATACTTGTATAGCCTTTGTTTTCAATACTTTAAATTTAACATTGTATATGCAATGCATATACAATGCATATCCAGGTATGCTAACTTTAAGTTAAAACTGTTATTAACACAGTTGATTTTAATTTGTTTGTGGTAGAATATGGCTTATCATTAAGTAAATTAATAAGCAAAATGATTGAAATAAATATGAGAAATGTGAGCAAAATTAGTTAATTATAGTTAATTAGTCGGTTAATTAATCAAATAGGCGTGAATGAAATGAACAAGGTGAGTCAAATAAACGAGAGTCAAATAAACGAATTGGGTGAAGTAAATAATGAGTATCGCAAATAATAAAAAAGCCTCGCATGATTATTTTATAGAAGATCGTTACGAGGCAGGTATTGTACTTGAAGGTTGGGAAGTAAAGGCGATTCGAAGTGGTAAGGTACAACTTAGAGATAGTTATGTAAAAATTAAGGATGGAGAAATGTGGCTGCTTGGGTGTCATATTTCGGCTTTAAATTCTGCTAGTACCCATGTACATCCAGATACTGAACGTGTGAAGAAGCTGTTGTTGAGCAGAAAAGAAATTAACCGCTTAATTGGTAAAGTTGAACAAAAAGGTTACAGTATAATTGCTTTAAACTTGCACTATAGTAAGGGGCTAATTAAGGTTGAGATAGGTCTAGCTAAAGGTAAAAAAATGTATGATAAGCGTGCAGTTGAGAAAGAGAAAGAGTTAAACCGTGAGAAAGCTCAAATGGTAAAACAATATAAGCGGTTATGAATAAAAAACAGGTTTGTTTCTTGAGCGTATTAAAGATGTTATAATATTGTATTGGGCGTTAAGACATTATTTTTTATTGGTTAAGGATGAAATAATATGGTAAGTGAAGTAAAGAAAAATTGTGAACTAAGAATGCACAAGGCGCTAGAAAATTACAAGAGTAACCTGGCTAAAATTAGAACAGGAAGACCACATGCGGGTTTGTTAGAGCATATTGTAGTTGACTGCTACGGTTCCGTGATGCCAATTTCTCAAGTTGCAAATATCAGTGTTAGCGATGCAAAAACCATTACGGTAACTGTGTGGGATAGCAAAATGATTGGTGCTGTGGAAAAAGCAATTCGTGATTCAGATTTAGGTCTCAATCCAGTAGTGAATGGGACTGTAATTAGAGTGCCAATGCCCGTGCTTACTGAGGAGCGGCGCAAAGAATTAATTAAAGTGGTAAAGTCTGAAGGCGAAAATGCTAAAATTGTGATTCGCAATGTTAGGCGTGATGCAAATAATGAATTGAAAGCCAAACTAAAAGACAAGCTCATCAGTGAAGATGATGAAAAACGTGGGCAAGATGAAGTGCAAAAAATGACAGATAAGTTTATTATTGATGTAGATAAATTAACCGTAGATAAAGAAAAAGAATTATTGACGGTTTAGATGGTCGTAAGTTTTGGTTAAGATACGACGGGGACGCGTCCCACCATGTACATGTAAGTACATGAGGAGAGATTTGCAAGATATGACACAATATAAACTTGAAAGACTAAGAGTATATGGTTATTCCGAAGCATGTGGCTATTATAATGGACGGCAATGGAAGATGGGCAAAGAAACGATTATTGCCTCGGGTGGCAGGTCATGTACGTGGCGTCAAGCGAGTTAAAGAAATTGTTGAGCATTGTTCTGAGCTTGGTATTCGCTACTTAACTTTGTTTGCTTTTGGAAGAGAGAATTGGCGTCGTCCTAAAGAAGAAGTGTCGTTCTTGATGAATTTATTATCTGAGCAGATAAGCAAAGAATTCTATAAATTACATGAAAAAAATGTCCGGATTCGATTTATGGGTGATAAAACCCGGCTCTCTCATGCAATACTTGGTCAAGTGAAGGATATTGAACAGCTAACCAGCAACAATAACAAGCTTAATTTAAACATTGCGCTTGATTACAGCGGTACTTATGATATTGTTCAGGCAGTTAACCGAATTATCGCTAATTCGCCGACACAACCGATTACAGAAGAGATTTTTAGTCAGTATTTGTTATCCTATCCAGATCCAGATCCAGAGTTATTGATTAGAACTAGCGGTGAATCCAGGGTGAGTAATTTTATATTGTGGCAATTAGCTTATAGTGAATGTTATTTTACTTCAAAACTATGGCCTGATTTTGATAAAAGGGCGCTGGATAGTGCAATAGAATGGTTTAATTCTCGGGAACGTCGTTTTGGCATGACTTCCGAGCAATTAAAGAAATAAAATGAAAAAACAGTAAAAAGCGAGTTTGGAAAATGAAATTTAAAATGTCAGGTAGTGGGATAAGTGGTGTAGATAACAGTTTAGAGGTAATGAGTTAATTATGCTAAAGCAAAGAATTATTACTGCAGTTGTTCTCTTTATTTTGACAGGTTTGGCTCTCTTTGCAACTTCTTCAATTGGATTTGCTGCATGTGCCTGGCTGTTATGCTTAGCTGGCGTTTATGAGCTGACTAAAATGTATAAATTTGATGTGATTAATCAAGTTGGTTTAATGTTGGTTTTGACGATATTAGCCTGTCTGTTATCTTACTCAAGGTATGATCCAAGTCAGTTGGTTAGAATAGTTGCTGTGCTAACCTGGTGTTTTCTTGTGCCGTTTATATTGGTAGTTCAGCCAAAACATTTTTCGCGGGTAAATATTGGTATATTTGCAGCGTTGATTTTTATTCCAGCATTTTATGCCTTGATTAATTTATATAACTTGTTGGGTCCGTGGCGCTTGGTGAGTATTATGGCAATTGCTTGGGTCTCTGATATTGGCGCTTATTTTGTGGGCAGAAAATACGGAGTGCATAAATTAGCTATAAAAATAAGCCCAGGTAAGAGTGTTGAGGGAGCTGTGGGAGGCTTAGTATCAGTTATTATTTATTTACTTATTTTAAAAATATTTGCCCAGACAGTTTTTTTATATAGCTTTGGTGCAGTATTTAAGTTTGCCCTAATTTTAACTACTGCTGGTATTATTGGTGATTTGTTTGAATCATGGCTAAAGCGCGCAGCTGGAGTTAAAGATAGTGGTAAAATTTTACCAGGTCACGGCGGTGTTTTTGACCGAATTGATAGTTTAGTAGCTATTTTGGCTGTAGCTTTTGCTATGGTGTGGGGGATGTTTTAGTGCAGCAGCGGTTGGCGATTTTAGGCAGCACTGGTAGCATTGGTTGTAGTACTTTAGATGTGGTTCGTACCCATCCCACAAAATATTGTGTAGCTGCTTTAACCGCAAATTCTCAAGTTGATAAATTATTAACTCAGTGCATAGAATTTAAGCCCCAGTTTGTAGTGTTGTCTGATTATTCAAAAATTGCTTATTTAATTGAACAGTTAAAGCTGCATAATGTAGCAACTACAGTTTTGGCTGGTGATGATTTAGCTGATATTGCCGAGATTGCGAATGCTGATATTGTTATGTCGGCTATTGTAGGCAGCAGCGGATTATTACCTACATATAAAGCTGCTTTAGCAGGTAAAAAAATTTTGTTGGCAAACAAAGAATCTTTAGTTGCTGGCGGTAAATTAATTCGTGAGGCTTTAGCACAGAATCCAAAGGCTAAACTAATTCCGGTAGATAGTGAGCATAGCGCAATTTTTCAGGCATTGCCAGATGATTTTGTTAGTAGTAATGATTCGAATAATCATTCAATTAATAAAATAATTCTAACTGCCTCAGGCGGTCCATTTCGCTGTTTTACTAAAGATGAACTGATGGATGTCACCCCGGAAATGGCGGTTATGCACCCCAATTGGACTATGGGCAAAAAAATATCAGTTGATAGTAGTACCTTAATGAACAAAGGCCTAGAAGTAATTGAGGCATATTGGTTGTTTGGGGTTGGTTTAGATAAACTTGAAGTGGTAGTTCATCCACAGAGTATAATTCACTCCATGGTAGAATATATTGATGGTTCAGTCATTGCCCAATTGGGTGCGCCGGATATGAAAACTCCAATTTCCTATGCACTTGCCCATCCCAACCGGATTACATCTGGCAGCCCAAAGCTTGATTTTACTCAGTTATCCTCGTTAACTTTTGATAAACCTGATTATGCAAAATTTCCCTGCCTGGAGTTAGCTTTTACTGCTTTAAAGGTTGGAGGGGCAATTCCGGCAGTGCTCAATGCAGCTAATGAGGTTGCTGTCGCAGCGTTTCTGGAGCATAAAATTACATTTTATGATATCCCCCGTTTGATAGAATCGAGCATGAACTATTTTAATTGTGCAGATTATAACTCAATTGATGAGGTTATGGAAATTGATGTGTCTGCCCGCAATTATGTCGGGGGCTTGATATGATATAAACTGAATCCACATTCAACGGTCAACCATGTCAAAACTAAATCTTTAAAGCTCGCAAAATTTTTTTATAGTTGTCCACATCGAAGGTAAATCTTTACCGAGGCTGTGATCATCGTCTAGCTCAATTAACTTAGCTAGCAGATTGGACTGTGTATATTCACGACTATATTCTATAGGCACTACATCATCATGTATTCCATGAAAAATTAAGCTAGGACACTCCCGGCTAAAATTCTTATCATTATGATTAAATAAGTCTAGATAAAAAGCATAATCTAAATTAATTTTCTTATCATAACCATAATGCATTATTGCATGTTTTCCGTTTAGCTGCCATTGCTCTAAATCTGCCTCATTTCCGGCAGCCCATAATTCAGACATCCTAAATGCTGGTGCTAATAAAATTAGTTTAGCAATATTAGTACCATATTTTTCTGCTAGTATGGTAGCGGTTAATCCGCCCATACTTGAACCAAACATAATTACAGGATGATGCGCTGATTCAACAATCTTGCTCACCTGTTCTAATTGTCGGCTGAGGGTTAAATTAGTAAAATCATTCATGTTTAAGTCGGGAATAATTACATTTTGCTTATGTTGTTCTAGTTGTTGTTTAAAGTATTGTGCTTTACTAGAATTTGGACTTGAGGCAAATCCATGCAGGTAAATATAAGTATATCGGGTTATGTTGGTCATATTTTTTATCCAGGTGAAAAATTTAAAAAATATTTAATTAGCTAACTTAAATTAGCTAACTCAAATTAGTTCGCTAAATTGTTGCTCATTAAGTATTGTAACTTCAAGTGCAGTTGCTTTATCTAGCTTACTTCCAGCCTCAGCGCCCGCTATTACATAATCAGTTTTTTTAGATACACTGCCACTAACTTTTCCGCCAAACTGTTCAATCAAGGTTTTAGCTTCATCGCGCGTATAATTATTTAATGTGCCGGTTAAGACGAAGGTTTTACCGCTAATAAATTGATTAAATTTACTGGTATTAGCTGCTATAGGGTAAGTTATGCCTAACGTGAGCAATTGTTGAATTATATCGCAATTATGGGTTTCACTAAAGAAATCTATAATTGAGTTGGCAACCACCGCTCCAATATCATTTATTTGTAGCAATTCTTCAACGGAAGCTTGCATTAAATTATTTAAATTTCCAAATGTATTGGCCAGTTCTTTAGCAGTGCTTTCACCCACATGCCGAATCCCTAATGCATAGATTAGTCGGGCTAAAGTTGTATTTTTTGCCAGATTAATTGCAGTAATTAAGTTAATTGCGCTTTTATTGCCAAAGCGTTCTAGCTCAATTAACTGATCGACAGTAAGCTTAAATATATCTGATGGGGTATTAATTAAATTATTTTCTACTAATTGGTCAACAATTTTTTCTCCCAAGCCATCAATATTTAGAGCTAATTTGCTGGCAAAATGAGTAATTGCTTGTTTTTTTTGCGCAGGGCAGTATAATCCGGCGCTACAACGAATAATAGCCTCGCCTTCAATCTGACTTAAATGAGAATTGCATACCGGGCAGGTGTGTGGCATTATGAATTCAGGACTGTTTGCTATGCGCTTGTCTTTAATAGAGCGCACTACTTCAGGAATAACATCGCCAGCTCGACGAATTATTACAAAATCATTTATCCGAATATCCTTGCGTTTTATTTCATCCTGGTTATGTAGCGAAGCATTAGAGACTATGACCCCACCGACCGTGACTGGTTTGATTTTGGCAACTGGAGTAAGCGCCCCAGTTCGCCCAACCTGAACTTGAATATCTAAAATTTGTGACTCTACTTCTTGTGCCGGAAACTTATGCGCAATTGCAAAGCGTGGTGCTCTAAGGACAAAGCCAAGCTGTTGTTGATAGCTAATGTCATTTACCTTATACACCACGCCATCAATACCAAATGGTAGCTGCTCACGCTTGGCTAAAGTATTTTCATAAAACTCAATTAATTCCATTGGTGTAGCACAAAGCTTAGAATATGAGCTAATGTCAAAGCCAAGATTGTTTAAATAATCTAACTGTTCCATAAAAGTTGTAAATTCAATTTCATGACTATAATCAGCAATTGAATAAGCAAAAAAATGTAGCGGCCTGCTAGCGGTAATTCGACTATCTAATTGACGAATACTCCCTGCAGCTGTATTTCTTGGATTAGCAAACTGACGCATCTGTGCTGACTCTTGTTCTTGATTGAGTTTTATAAAATCTTTAGTCAAAATTAACACCTCACCGCGGATTTCCAGTCTGCGAGGTATTATATAAGCTGGTGTAGGGCTTAGTATTTCTGATAGCAAGTCTTTTTGTGATGAGAAATCCTTAGGGGTGGCAGCTATTTTTAAGGTGTGAGGAATGTTTTTGATAGTTTTAATATTTAGGGTTACATCTTCACCGGTAAAACCGTCTCCACGGGTTAAGGCCGTAGTTAGTATACCATCAATATAAGTAAGGCTAATTGCTACTCCATCATATTTTGGGGTTGCTACATAGGATGGTTGGCTAACGTTAAGCCCATCACAGATTCGTTGGTTAAATTGGAATAGTTCCTTGTGTTTAAGCACTGTATCTTGTTGATACATATCAGAAAAAATGTTATTTAAAGATAACATTGGAATTATGTGTGCAACTTGCATAAATTCAGAAAGTACCGCTCCTCCAATTTTATTAGTTGGGCTGTCTCGTCTTTTGTACTGTGGATATTGTTCTTCCAGGTTTTGGAGTAGGCGAAATAGCAGATCATATTCTTCATCGCTGATTATAGACTTATTCTGAGTATGGTAAGCATGGTTATACCTAATTAAGTCGTCGGTTAGCTGGCGTATTTGATATTGAATATTTGCGTCTGAATCGCTAAATAAATTATTCATGTAGGTTGTAATAAAAGTTAATCGGTAATATTATATCATTATATATGTTCAGACAATAAGTGTAACACAGAATAGCTAGTCCGTGTAATTATCCATCAATTCAAACTTGGTTGAAGTGTTAGTGTTTAGAAGTTGAAACTTTGTCTAAAGTGTTTGTGTTTAACATGCTGCTATCTTTATATTTTTTAGTTTATGTTTTAGTTTATGTTTTTTACTTCAATTTAACAAAAAATATTTTCTAGTAGCAATTTTGTATCTAAAGTGTTATACTGTATTACTGGATAAAAAAATTGTTTACATTTGTTGTAATTTACGCAAAGTCGTTAACAACCTGCTAAAAAGTTTTATTTCATCTTTAGGTTTGTTTTTAGAAATTAAGTGTGAGGCTAAATTTAGCACATTTAATGAATTCTTTATACCGAGTGACTTTATACCAAGTGAGTTAAGAAATCTCTAGTGGTTTCATGAGTGAAGCTATTTCTTTGGTTTTTGTAGCAGGTTTAAATATTTAGAACAGGTTTTTAGAGATTGGAAATTGGTCTAATCAGTAATGAATTATTTTATATAAATTATAAAATTTGATAGGCGGAATATATATGTCAATTAGTACTGCTTCACGTGTTCTTAAAAAAGTTAATTCACTTAATTATCATACTGTTCCATCTTGTAGCGAAGGACGCTTGGACAATAGGTCTTCATCAGTTACTTGTGGTTCAATGGTGAGTGCTGCTGAATCCCAAGGAAAAAATATTCAAAATAGTTGCGATGGTATAAATGTAGGCATCAGTTCAAGTGCTTTGACAGGTGATGGAACTGGTAGTAGTCGTGAAATTGAAGGTTCATTGAGCAGTGGTGAAACCGAAGGTTTATCAAGCTCCAGTGTAATTGAGGCTGGAACAAAACTTGAAAATGAATATTTGTATAAGTTAAAAAATTGTTTGTATATGTTGTTCACTCTTGGTATTGCTAAATCTTTGGTAAAAAAGAGAGAGGCAAGAAGAGTAGATGAGTCCATTGAAATATGTCTTAGCTTTGCTGCTAAGTTGCCACTGAGTTTAAGTGGTTTAAAATGTAGTACAGGTACTGATAATAAGGTGGAGTTGTATAGAAATGTTGAAAAAAGATATGCATTAGTATTGGATTCCCAAGGGGATATTTTTGCGTATTCATTAGATGAGGACCTAAAACAAGACAAGAAAGCTACAGAAGATCCAATGATTCGGTTAGATGATGACCGTGGGTTAGCGCGGTTGAGAGAGAATGCGATAAAAATAACAGACGATTTTTCAAAGTCAAATGATCATCGTTTAACCGTATTAAATGTTTTAAAGTCAAATGAAAATTTCTTAGACTTCCAAGTGTCAAATCCAAATTTTCTAAGCTTATTTAAAAATTTTTTATTGGGGGTTATATTTAATGAAGAATTTCTTAATCAGATAGATCTGGCAGTCTTAAATTCTATCAAGTTTATATCATATAGTCACCGAAAAATAATTATTAGCGAAATTGATCAATCGTTTACTTTGGAGGTGGATAAAAATATACGAGTTGGGCAGCTTGTGTGTATAAATGACCCTGCAAATTTCAAAAATACACTGTACATCGATCGGGATACATTATATGCTCAAAAAGTTTCTGAAGATCATGATAAGGATACTTATAGATTAGTGAAGCTGAAAAATTCTAATTTAACCCTATCAGAGCTACAATATAGTGGTACTTACAATAATCTATTTTCAGGAATCAATCTAAAATTGTTAGTAAGCAAATTTGATATATTCGGCGTCTTAAGGGATGGAGAATTCTTTGAATATGGAGGAGATTTATCACAAATTACTTCAGGTAATTGCAAATTTGGAGATAGAGACAGTGGCGGCAGTAATATTCCAAGCTGTTTTATATGTCAAGAAGGCAATCCTGATAATTATATAAAAGTTAGTTGTAGAGGAAAAGCTAGTGACATAATAACGCAAATTGAAACTTATCTAAACCAAAATTCAGATAACACATTACAAGGTTTTCTAGATCAGCCTGTTTATGTAGAAGATGTTAGTGCAGTTAACAATGTTTTATATGTTATACGAGACATTTTCATGAGAGGTCCTGATCACAGGTTAGCAACGTTACAAAATATGTTTCCCTCTAATCCAAAATTTTCTGAGACCTTATCCAGTTGTATTGAAAAATTTAGCCAAGAAGTTCGCGAAGAGTTAATGGGATATTTGTTAGCAGAAGCTAGGGGAATTTTTATTGAAAAATATAAAACTCTAAGCGGTATAGAATTGCCGTCATCGAATCTCAGAAAGAAAATTGATATAACAACTAGTTCGGAGTAGTATTTTTAATCCACAGAACGCAGTTGTGGAAAAAATATTACATCCCGAATTGATGCGCTGTTAGTTAAAAGCATTACCAAACGATCAATTCCAATTCCCAAACCTCCAGTATGTGGCATACCATACTCTAGCGCGCGTATATAATTGGCATCATAATGCATTGCTTCATCATTGCCAGACTCCATTTGCTCTACTTGTTTTTTAAACCGTATTGCTTGTTCTTCTGGATCATTTAACTCTGAATAGCCATTAGCTAGTTCTCTCCCAACAATAAATAATTCAAACCTTTCGGTTATATCTGGGTTGGTGTCAGATTGCCGCGCAAGAGGTGATACATCTAGAGGATAATCAAGAATAAAAGTTGGCTGGAATAATTTAGCTTCGGTTGTTTCTTCAAATAGCAATAATTGTAATACCCCTAAGCTATCTGTATCTGATGGAGTAGTTTTGGTTATTTTAATTAATTCATTGCGTAAAAATTCACTATTATTGAGGTTTTCTAGCGTATATTCCGGGTTATATTTAAGAATGGATTGCGTTATAGTTAAGCGCTCAAAATCTTTTTCTAAATCTATTTGCTGTCCTTGATAGTCAACCTTTAAGGTTCCCAGCGCGTCCATCGCTGTTTTGCGGATAATTTGCTCAGTTAATTCCATCATTCTTTTATAATCAGCATAGCTTTCGTATAGCTCAAGCATGGTAAATTCAGGATTATGTCGTGTTGATAGTCCTTCGTTTCTAAAGTTGCGGTTGATTTCAAATACTCTATCCAAACCACCGACAATTAAACGTTTTAAGTATAGTTCTGGAGCAACTCGCAAATAAAGTTGCATGTCTAGTGCATTATGGTGAGTTATAAATGGTTTTGCTGTAGCTCCTCCCGGGATAGAATGCATCATTGGAGTTTCGACCTCCAAGTAGTTTTGTTCAACCAAAAGGTTTCTAATTGATTGAATAATTTGTGAGCGAGTGATAAATATTTGTCTTGATTCACTATTCATGATTAAATCTAAATATCGTTGACGATAGCGCTGCTCTTGGTCTACCAAGCCATGAAATTTTTCAGGTAGGGGGCGCAGGCTTTTACTCAAGAGCTTAATCTCAGTAACTGCAATAGTCAATTCGCCAGTCTTGGTTTTAAATAATGTACCACACACTCCGAGTAAATCACCAATATCCATCTGTTTAAAATTTAAGTATAATTCATCACCCAGTTTTTCTCGGCTCACGTAAATCTGTATTTTAGATGCCCCATCCTGCAGTGTGGCAAATGATACCTTACCCATGATACGCTTTAACATCATACGTCCAGCAATTTTTACTGCAATAGAGTTATTGTCAAGCTCTTCATGACTCATATTGCCATATTGAGAATGAAGTTTATGAGCATTGTTTTGTGGTTTAAAAGAGTTTGGATAAGCTATTTCAGTGCTGCGTATTTGAGCCAATTTTTGACGGCGTTCAGCAATTATATGGTTTTCATCAGTTTGAGTTTGGGGCATTGAAGTATTTTCGGAGGTTTGATTGTCTAACATATAAAGTGTATTCCTTAATTACTATATTATCAGTAGCAAATTAGCGATGTTCAATAATGGTTGTAATAATTCCATCATTTTGAGTTTGATTAATTAATTTATGTCCGGTTTTTTTGCAAAAATCCTGCAAATCAAACAAAGATGCCGGATCGGTGGACATTATTTTAACTTGTTCTCCACCGGCAAGCGAAGATAAAAATTTTTTAGTCTTCAATACCGGTAGAGGACAGTTAAGGTTTTTTAAATCTAATTCCAGCATTTACTCTTTTTACTCTTTGTCTTTCAAGTTAATACTTTGTCATAAGTAAATATAAAGTTGTTTTTCAAGTTAATACTTTGTGATAAGCAAATATAAAGTTGTCTTTCGAGTTTATTTAACCAGTCGTAAGCCACTATTGGTATTTTTTGGTTTTTTATTAGACTGTTCAAGATTAAATTGCATGCCTTGACCGTTCTCTTTGGCAAAGATTGCCAAAACATTGCCAATTGGTACGGCAACATCTTGATTTATTCCACCAAAAGAGGCTTTAAAGGTTATCCATTCATTATCCATCAAGATGTTTTTAGTTGCATGAAAGCTTATATCAAGTACGATCTGATTATTTTCTACATATTCCATGGGTACCATGGTGTTTTCATCTACATGGGTGGCTAAATATGGAGTAAAATTATTATCTTCACACCATTCATAAATAGCACGGATTAAATATGGTTTTTGACTAATCATTTACGCATTCCACGTTCGGCTGGGGTTAGGGAAGCAATAAATTCTGGTTTTGCAAACAATCTGTCCGCATATTTCATCATTCCTGACCATGACGGTTTGGCTTCAATTTCATAATGATTAAGACGCCATAATAATGGCAATACAGCGGCATCTAATAGAGAAAAGCTATTGCCAAATATGTAATTGGCTTTTTTATTGGCAACAAACACTTGAGCAATTCCATCCAATCCGGCTACAATATGTTTTTTAGTTTTATCCAAATCTTTTTTTAGCTTGGTATCTTTAGGATTCATGCCTTCTACAGCTCTTAGGTATGAGAATAATTCTTTGTCTAAATGATGCATTAGCATGCGTAATCGCGCTTTTTCTGCGGGTTCAATCGGCATTAGTTGCGGATGTGGAAATCTTTCATCAATATACTCACATATAATGCCAGTATCAATTAGAATTAAATCTTTCTTTTTGTTATTTTTATCAATATCATCCACCAAAACTGGGGTTTGATTATATGGATTGAGTGTCATTAAATCTTGACGTGAGTTTATGGTTATATCAATTATTTTAAAATCCATATCTTTTATATGCAATATAATTCTAACCCTATGAGAAAACGGACAGCGTGAATCTGAATACAAATGTATCATCTAAATTGTACCTTATAATATAAAGTTTGTAGAAAAATTTCCAGCGGGGGTGATTATACCATTTTGAAAGCGAGTTTGTCAAATGTCATGGTGCTAATCTATTGATGTGTAATTAAATTATCTTAAAATGTGCTGAAATAGTATTTGCGGATAACCAGCTTGGCTGGTTATTGTAGTGCAAAATTTCTAAAAAATAATAATTTAAATTTATGTTAGCGACTAATTACAGCGTTATAATTCCATGAAAATGTGGACATACTTACTTTAAAATATAAGTTGTCATCTGGTATGGAAGAATATAGTAATACATTCCCGCTTCCACCGATAACAAATATCTTATTATAGGTAATGCTAAGTAGATCATATTGACTAACTGCAGTTGGAGCTGATACAACAGACCATGAATTTGCATCAAGTGAATATAAGATTGTAGCTTGATTACCGACTGCAACACAACCCGTATTCCCACAAGATACGGCGTTTAGGTTTTTATTGATTGTTGAGCTGCCTAAAGACCAGTTGCTTCCATCTACAGAGGTAAATATGCTGCCGTTATCTCCGACTGCAATATAGATATTGGTATTGTTTTTGTTATAGAATGCTATGCCTTTCAAATTGCTTGTTGCGAGAGTGGTGGAAGATGCTGTCCAACTTGTATAGTTGTTACTGTTTAATACGGTTCCTGAATTAGTTGAACCAGAACCGCCGACAATCAGGCAATATCCATCTTTACAAACCATAGAATTTAGGTTTGCTGCAGTTTTTGAGTCTAGTTGTTCCCAGGTTTTACCATCAGTGCTTTTTAGTATTGTACCATTATTGCCTACAGCGAAACACGTATTAGGTTCTGCACAATAAATTGAATTTAATACATTTTTAGTTGGGTTATTTTGTTGACTCCATTTAGTTAAATCAGTTGAATAGTAAATATAGCCTTGATTATCAACGGCTAGATAACTATTACCATTTTTAGTAATACTTTGTAGCGCTGGAGTAAACCAGGTTTTGCCATCATTGGTTTTTAAAATATCTTCATAATTAGTTACCCATACACTAGAACCATCAAAACACGCTCCCTCAGTAGTTAATTCATAACCATACTGATCTAATAATGTAGGGTTACTAGTCCATGTACTGTTAGGGTCTGTTGCCGTCAAATTAATACCAGTGTCGCCAAGTGCAAAAAAAGTTCCATTATTAATGTTATTTGCATAAACTAATTTATTCAGCTTGGTTGAATTAGATGAACGCTTAGTATATGTGGTTGTAGCAGGGTTTGGGGTTGTGTAAATGCTGCCGTTGGCTAATGTTATAACATAGTTGTTATTTTGGTATACTGCGTCGGTAACCTGGCTGGCTTCCGGTATAGCTATAGAGCTTGGTGTCCAGGTAGAACTCACCGATGAAATATTTTGTGAGCTACTGTGACCGCTATTATCCCACGCGGTAAGGATGCCGTTTGAAGTATTTAATACAGTGACTAAAAACGTCGGGTACTGTTGAGATGTCTGTCCTGATGGGGTTGCTACCCAATTAACTCCATCAACCGATGTGATTAATCCTGCAGTTGAGGAAAATGAATCTGTAGTTGCTACATATGCAGCTTTACCATTATAGCTAAAATATCCAAGATTAGTAAAATTATATCCTCCATAGTTTAAAGCCATGGTTATACCTGTCCATGTGCCGGATTCTATATTGTCAGTTCGCATTATACAACCACCAGTACCACTTTGACAATTGCCCAATGAGTAATTTAGTGTTGCGCAGGTATAGTAATATTTTCCATCATAGATTACTGGACATTGTGGGCGGAATATGTCAGTGCTTTGACTATTCTGTGTTTGCCAAAATAGTCCGTTTAATGAACTGTATTTAATTTCCCCCATATACATAGTCACTACATATCGTCCATTCACATAATTTAGTGAAGTTGGATCATTAAATAGTGGAAAGGATTCATTAAGAGGGTTATATGGGTCCATAACAGTAGGAGTCCATTGTAAAGGTGTTGGAGAGGACTCGCTATGCGTAGAAGTAACTACTACCCCAAAATCTCCTACTGCAGTAAAGGATGGAGAGTTAGATGTTGAATACGGAATGGTTAAGCTAGAATTTGAGTAAGTTAAACTACCTCCGTCCTGACTTGAATAATTTGCTGTAGCAACTAGAGTTACATTCCCGCTTTCGATTATAGTTGGCGTATAGCTTAAGACTATATCACAACTATAGCCGATTGCCAAGGCTTGTTTAGGAATACATGTGCTTCCGGTTGCATAAGAAGTCATGTATGAATTAGCATTGCTTAGGTCGTTAAAGTTTAGATTTTGAAATGCAACATTACCAGTGTTTTTTACGGTTACAGTCATATAGGACGGTTTTTGCTTAAGTGGGAGATTAGTAAAGCTTCCGCTTGAAGTCATGGTTAACATCGGTGATGGGGTAGTGCTTATATATGAAACATTTATTGGAATAGTTTGTGTTCCTGTTGAGGTTGTGTAAGTTATTAGCGCTGTTGATTGTCCGCTTGTGGCTACAGACGTAGTTGTATTAAATTTAAAGCTGCATAGGCTGTTGGCGTTTAAAGTGTCACCACAAGGAGTGTCGGTATTGGTTTCAACAGTTACTGGAGTATTGGCGTAAATTTTAAGATTAGTGGCAGCAGATGTGCCACTATTGGCAAGTGTTACGGTAACTGAATGCTTGCTATCGGCCGGGCTAATGGTTGGGTTTATTGCAGAGGTAACCAGATTGGCGCTAGACGTGTTAGTTATTGTAATCGGTTGATTAATTGTAGTGGTGATTATGCTGTTTTCATTGTAGCCATTTATGGTTAATTGTGCTGCGTCTGGCTGTGATACTGTATTGACTAATGCAGTACACAGGCTACCTTTATGCAAACCATTAGGGCAATTTACAGGTATTTGACTTTCTCCATCAAGATTAGCGTTAATTTTATTAAACTCTTGAGTTAAAAGAAATGGTACACTTAATGTAACATTATCAGTGGTTGTCATATTACCATTAGAAATAATAATGCCGTTGTTGTCGGGTAAATTTTCGCTAAAGCTAATTAGTTGAGTGGCTGATATTAATTCACCAGATGCCGCAAGGTATTGCAGCTGCAACACATACCCATTTTGTAAATCTGCCACATCAAATAATTTTAATTGACATTGAGTATTGGCATGAAGCTGCTTGCAGTTGCTGGTATCAATAAGATTATTAATTTGAGATTGAGGGATAGAGACTCCGTTGCTTTCAATGTTAATTCCGGTAAATTGTAATGTTTGCTTGGCATTATTGCTTAGAGTTAATGTTGTGCTATTATGAGATTCAGCGGGTGATGCTGGTATAGTTGCAATATTGCCAATTATTAATGATGAACTGCTCAATGTAGATGGATTTGTGGAGCTGGTATTACTGCTTTGATTCCCTGAGTTGCATGCTGTTAA
>JAUPUP010000203.1 GCA_030917485.1 Pseudomonadota bacterium | reverse complement strand
TGAGTTGAAATATGATTGCATACCTGTAGATGTTCGGTGTATTCACTCACTTTTTAACCTTCTTTTTTTTTCTTCGTTTGAATAAGTTTAGGCTTTTTATATAGTCAAATTTTAATTGAATTAGTTTGTTAAAAATTTCTTTAAAAATTGTTCCTGCAAAAACAGTTGTAATGGTAATTATGATTTTAATATCTTCGGGATTACCTTTAATTTTTAAACAAAGTTCACTAATGAATAAAAAAAGAGCTATATAAAAACCAATCAATCCTAAAATGATTAATTTGTTCATATAACCTTCTATTAAGTTGTAAAAGTATTTAGTGGTGTTTTAACCAAGTGTAAATACTTAAAATTATTGTGCCGCCTATAAAGGATTGAAGCCCTTCCATGATAGCGTGAAGTATATCCATAAATATGTCCTAAAAAATCAATACTGTTTGATTTAATTATAATTAAATTCACAGTAAAAATATATAAATTTTATGTGAGTATTTTATTAAATTTTATTCTGATTTGTTTGTTTTTGAGTTACTAACTACTGTTAAAGTGCTTGAATAACCTGCAATAGATAACAAGATAATTACTATTTCAACATTAGCTGAAAAATAAGGCTTTAATAACATGTCAATCCAACACATAAGAACCGCTGAATTGTAAGCTACACAAGACATTAGTTTTTTTGATGAATATTTATTATCTTTGTTTTTTAGTGTATCTTGAGTTAATTCTTTTATAAAGTTTAACATGGTATTAACTCCATCTGTTGACTATGGTTATTAACCCTATCAACACTTAATTTAAAATATGTTTCATCTTTTTCAATACAAATATAATTTCTATTAGTATTTATACAAGCAATTGCCGTTGTTCCTGAACCAGCACAATTATCTAAAACCAAATCTCCTTCATCTGTGTATGTTTTAATTAAATACTCAAATAATTCAGTTGGCTTTTGCGTTGGGTGTATTGCTTTTGAGCCAATCACATTTGGGTATTCTAAAACATTGTGCGGAAATCCTGTAAATGCTTCGTATTCCACTCCAATTTGGTTAGGTCTTGCACCCATCATTTCTCCGTGTGCTACGGCAGTTACTTTTTTATTTCCAATACTAACTATTCCTTGTGGGTTATATTTCATTCTCTTTTCTCCAAGTTGTGATATATGCCCCATCGGTGCTTTGCTAAATACACAACATTCTTCAATAGCTGTCATTGGTCTATTTTTGCTGTGTTGCCATCCATTCGGTTTGCTTTTCTTCCAATACCAACAATACTTAAATAGTTTAAAATTTGAGTTTATCAATACAGTTGTAAATGGTTGTGAAGCAGTCAGTATTATTACTCCATTTGGTTTTATAATCCTTTCGTATTGTTCCCAAAGTTTATCAAATGGCAATATCACATCCCATTTACAGGCAGTTGTTCCATAAGGTAGATCACAAAGAATCATATCAATAGATTTACTAGGTATATCTTTCATTAACTCTAAGCAATCACCATTTAATATTTTATTTATCATTATTTTATCCTATCAATTTATAACCATGTTTACTAGCAAGTGATTTCATAAAAGTAGTAGGTGAGATATATTGACCGTTTGCGTTATAGTACCATGATACTATTTCACTCTTAGCTTGTTTAGGTCTTGTATCTATATGTATAAATTTTGATTGAATTAGCTCATTAGAATATAAACCAATACCACCAAGTTTAGAACCGTAATTTTTTATCATAAATTCAAACAATGCTAAACCTGTTAAATTTGATACATATATATCAAGTGCTTTACCAAAACAATGTTGTGATTTAGATGCACCGCCTACAGCTTGGTTATGCTTTTGTGACCTGTAACCACTACTTATATGTATAGCAGTCCCTAACAACTCTCTAGCAGGTTGTAAGATATTTTTGGCAATAAATATTAATTCGTTTTGATGAGCTTTAGGGATATTTTCCCATTTTTCACCATTACCCGCTAGTTCAAAATCATCAAAGTTAGCTGTTATTTTCATTTTTTAAACCTCATTTTAAAACAGATTTTCCTGAAAAAAATCTATAAATTATTCTTATGACCTGATAAAATCTTTTAAACATTGTTTTTTAATTTTTCAATCTCTAGTTTTAATTCTTGAATCATTTTATTTTGTTCTTGTATAGCCTTGACCATTGGAGCTATGAAAGAGTCGTATCTTAATGCTCTTACTCCTGTTTCTTTATCTAGCACAAAACCTGAAAAGTCATTTGTAGAAATATTTTTTTCTTTAAGTAAATCTTCAATATCTTGATTTATAAAACCATGATGTAGTCTTTTATATTTTTTTTCAGGAATTGTTTTAATATTTTTTTCAGGTACTAATTCTTTGAACTTTCCTTTATTATCATAAGTTTTTTTGTATGTAATTTCTTCAATTTGTCTAGATGGTTCATCTTTCCACTTCCAACTAACAGGCTTTAAATCCAAAACAAAGTTAAGACCTAGTTTAGTTTCTTCTATGTTTTCTTTTTTATTTCTATCAGATGTATTTATAGTGCCATTTGCCGCCCATATTTCAGTCCATCTTTTACCACTTGCACCGCTTGAATATGTATTATCCGCAACGGGTATTGAATTCACATTAAAACCAAAATTTGAATTATCTATTGAAAATATATTTTTAGTAGCGGTGGAAAATAAAAAACCTTCATTTGTATTATTCAATAATCTTACGTTATAGTCTTGGCTTGATCCTATACCATAATGAAAGTCTATAAATGATAGCCCTGCTCCTGAACTAGAGTTTCCAATTTCTAGTCCTGAAGTTGTGCCATTTGCCCCTAGTGTTAAAGATGCAAAATCATTTGTACCACTCCAAGTGTTATTTTGTTCTAAAATATCTGTATTGTGTGTAATTCTGATAAACTTATCAGAGCCTATATACACTAAATAAACATAAACACTATTAGAATTTAATACTATAGATGTATCACTAGAGCCTAAAAGGGAATAACTACCTAGTGCAAGAGTAACAGTATTTGTACTTGGTGTACTTGCTTTATTTACTAGAAGGAATTGATCACCCTCTGCTAGAGTTGCACCATCAAAAACCCCGTCTATGTTTCCTGTTGATGAATTAAATTGATAGAATGATATAAACCCTGCTTTTTTATAGAGAGTAAAATTATCAGCTGTGATTGCTGTATGTGAATGCAATGATGTTACATCGACTATTCCAATGCCAAAACGTCTTAAACTCTCTATATTGTCAGCTACTTTTTGATTTATTAGATTCTGAGCCGCTTGAGTGCTAACGCTTGGTGTATAAGTCTCTAATAATCCACTTGATACTATTGTCATGATTTTTACCTAAATTTTTAATGATACACTTCCCTTTTTTGAGATTGTATCACTTTTATATAAAATAAATCTTTCTATCTCTGCTAAAGTACCGCTGTAAGCCGTACCTGTGCCACCTCGAAGTATTGCTCTTTGTGAGATTTTAACCTTAACTGTTGTTCCATTTGTCGGAATTGCTGTTAATGGTGCGTCTACCGTGATATAGTGATTAACTGCATCTTTAGCTATAATCTTTCTATCGTTATTACTTCCTACTTGTATTCTATCGTTAACTTTTAGATTAGTACTTGATGCAACTTTAAAAAGTGTGGTAGTGTTACCTGCATAAGTTGCAACGGTAGTTGTCGGGCAATTACAGTCTGTTGTTAATAGCGTATAATCAGCCGTGAATAAATCATTAGTTACTGTCTTATTTGTTAATGCAACCCTGCCTATCTCGTTCTTATTTCCTGAATCTAAGAAGTCGCTTGATGCAGGTACATCATAATCACTAAAAAAAGCAACATAATCATAAGCATCTATTATTAAATTTAAAATATCAGTTTTTTCAGCGTCTATTATTGTCATAATACCTCTATGTATTTATTTCATTAAATTAAATGAAGTCTTGATGCCATTTGTTGACAGTTATCAGTTACTGTTGTTGGATTTGTTGGTAAATCTTCATTTATAGTAAATGTTGTGCCTGAAATATTTGTAATTTTTCTTTCATACCAAATAACACCAATTTTTATTTGTATTCTATCGTTTACAGCAAATCCACTTGCAGAAGAAACTGTAAATGTTTTTTTATCTGTTACAGCAGTAATATTTACTGATTTAGTAAATACAGTATTATCAAATTTAGCTTCTATTATTAATTTATTAGTTACTTGTGTAATAGATAAAGGCTCAACTCTAGCAAATTCTAATTCAAGACCTGTTGACGCATTAGGTGGGTCATAAGCTGTTGATAAAGCAACATATTTTATTTCCATATCAACACTTATACCACGTCCTATACTTGCTAAGTCGTTTAGATACTCATTAGGTGTTAAGTTTTTTTTATAAGATAAATAATCTTTTACAAATATTTGCTCAACATTATTGGTTATATTATCAATAGACCAAGCCTGAATTTTGCCTTTTATTTTTTCTTTTGTTTCTATTGGTATTTTCATTATATTAATCCTATGGCTTCTTAGCAATAATTACGTTATAAGCGTATAATGATCCACTTACCAGTGTTACAGTTTTTAATAAATTACCTGATGTATCAAAATGTTTAACTGTTTTATTGTTGTTGTACGGTGCACCTGATGTGATAAATTCAGTATCGCTTATAACATCTGATACAAAACCTAATGTAGTTGAAACGATTGCACTATAACTTGTTGATAAATTTGTTACATCATTAAAAAGGTATGTATTTCCATTAATATCTGATGCAAGAACTTTATTATTAGGTAAAAATCGTACTTTCATCCATGAATGGTAAACGCTGTTTGATATGGCTGTTGTGACTGTATCATAGCAATAAATTGTACCTGAATTTATGCCTATTAAATATCTTTCATCATGTGATACATCTTCAAAAGAAAAAGATGCGTTGTAAACAGGTGTATATGTTCCAGTTCCAAGATGATACTTATATATATTACCGTCATTTCTTGCATAATATAGATAATTCCCTCTAAACTTCGGTTTTGTTACACTATAGCTATATACATTCTGATCTATTACACTTGTTACATTGGTATTTTTATTAATTAAAATCATTCCACGAGTTCCGTAAATATCAATATGTCCTGCCATTTCATAAGCGACATAATCATCATTTGCATCAACATCAATAGGTCTTTGTGTACTAGTTGTTGAAACAAACAATGCTTTATTTGTACCATCCAGATCACAAGAGTAAATTTGTTCATATCCTGCTGTTTCATTGGTTAAGAAATAATACGCTTCTACTCTTTTATTTATCTCTAAAGTATCAGACCAATCAGATTCTAAACCTAATTCAGTATTGATTGCCTTAACTTTATAATAGAATGTATCATTATCCGTTACATCTTGACCGTCTATTAATCTTGTTGTTACATTCCCGACTAAAAGCCCTGCAAAGCCTGAAACTGGAGTTGTAAACCCTGCATCAAGTGCAACAAATATAATATAATCGTTAGCATTTGCAACATAAGACC
>JAUPUP010000202.1 GCA_030917485.1 Pseudomonadota bacterium | reverse complement strand
ATTCGGGTTAGTTTGTTTGATGATGAAATAGAAACTTTATATTTATTTGATCCGCTAACTGGTAAAGTTGCGCAGCGCCTATCTAGATTTACTGTATTTCCGTCTTCTCACTATGTTACTCCGCGAGAGACGGTTTTAGCTGCATGTTCACGGATTAAGCTTGAGTTGGATGAGCGCATAAAACAGTTTGAGGCTATGGGTAAGATGGTGGAGGCGTATAGAATCAAACAACGCACTGAGTTTGATTTAGAGATGCTCACCGAAATAGGATTTTGCAAGGGTATTGAAAATTACTCCCGTCACCTAACTGGTAGAGACGCTGGAGAGCCACCACCAACCTTAATTGACTACCTACCGGATAATAGCCTGTTATTTATTGATGAATCACATGTAACAGTTTCTCAAGTCGGCGGTATGTATAATGGAGATAGAGCGCGGAAGCAAAACTTGATTGAATATGGATTTCGTCTGCCATCGGCAATAGATAACCGCCCGTTAAAATTTTCTGAATTTGAAGCGCGCATGCCACAGACTATATTTGTCTCGGCAACACCGGGTAACTATGAAATGGAGCATGAAGACAACCGGGTGGAGCAGTTGGTTCGTCCAACCGGCTTGGTTGATCCGATCATTGAAGTCCGTGATGTAACTACTCAGGTAGATGATTTGTTGCATGAAATTGGGTTGCGTAAAGATAAAAATGAGCGGGTATTAGTAACTACTCTCACTAAAAGAATGGCAGAGAAATTAGCTGAATATTATAGCGAAAATGGTATTTTGATTCGTTATCTGCACTCAGATATTGATACAGTTGAACGGGTTGAAATAATCCGCGATTTACGCTTAGGTATTTTTGATGTATTGGTTGGGGTAAACTTGTTGCGTGAGGGTTTGGATATACCCGAGGTAAGTTTAGTGGCTGTCCTTGATGCGGATAAGGAAGGTTTTTTACGCTCGGAGCGCTCTTTAATTCAGACCGTAGGGCGGGCAGCTAGACATATTAATGGAATGGCTATTTTTTATGCAGCGCGGATTACTAATTCAATGCAAAAAGCCTTAGATGAAACTAATCGCCGTCGTAGTATACAATTACAATTTAATCAGCAATTTAATATCACTCCACAATCAATAACTAAACCAATCAATGATATTATTGATGGCATATATAAACAAGAAAAATCTAAAAAATTTGAAATTAAATTACCCGATCATTTATCAGATAAAGAGTTAACTAAATTAATCAAGCAAGTTGAGAAAAAAATGCGTACCCATGTAGCCAATTTAGAATTTGAGGAGGCGGCTAAGTGTCGTGATGAATTGAAAGCGCTGAAGGAGTTGTTGTTTCGGGGTACTGTGCAAACGTAGGTTCAAATGTAAAATGGTAATGTTAAAAAAAATAAATATGCTAAGGTTAAAATAATCAAAAAAGGGGATATATGCAGCCGTTTATAATTGGAGTAGCTGGTGGTTCTGGCTCAGGCAAATCAACTGTGACTGAGCAGATAGTTGAGGCGGTTGGTCGTGAGGATGTCTGTGTATTTAGAACTGATAATTATTATACAGATCGCTCTTATTTAACTATGGAGGAGCGTAATCGGCTCAACTTTGACCACCCGAATGCATTTGACTGGGAGTTAATGAAAGATCAGTTAAATAGTTTATATAATGGCTTACCCATAGAAATGCCGGAGTATGATTTTACTACGCATACCAGACGTGAGACCACGATTTTGATGGTTCCGGCCAAGATAATTATTGTTGAAGGTATATTTGCGCTCTATGATGACTCAATGTGTAAGCAGATGGCGCTGCGGATTTTTGTGGATACTGAGGCAGATGTTAGGTTAATCCGTCGCCTAAGACGTGATATCGTTACTCGTGCCAGAACCGTAGAAAGTGTTTTGGAGCAATACAGCCATTTTGTCCGTCCGATGTATAATAAGTTTGTTGAACCAACCAAGCGCAGAGCACATATGATTATACCTCACGGCTCTAATAAGGCGGCGTTGGAAATGATTATTTCACGGATTCATTCAGTAATAAATAATCAGTTGATTATAGTTAATGAAGATTTGATTTTTGATGATGGATGTGTTGATTATTAATAATAAGTATGCTTATATGGTGGAAATAACAATGGAAAATGGTGTATAATCTGGATGGTGAAAGAAGATGGGTTTTATAATATTTTTATAACATAAGCTTGTTTTGCGAAAGAAAATATTTTGTAAGAAAAATGGAATATGAAAAAACAATTAATTAAAATGTTACTGATTTTAAGTGTTTTTGGTTTTATACTGCCTGCGTTTGCTGAGCGCGGTCCAGGTTATTTATATACGGCTTACGGCAGTTTAGTTAGGGATGCCTACGGACACTGTGTGCATACAGCATATTTTGATCCGAGTGAAGGTCTTGCTGAGTGTGATGAGAAACCTGGCGAAAATAATGATGATTCCAGCAGCTAAATTTTCAAACAAGCACTAAGGTTATTTAGTATGTTACTAGTAGGGTTATTAAGTATGTTAAGTAATTATTTATGTATAGAATAGCATTAGGCGGTAACTCTTTTAATTTGCATGAGTTGGATATTCATGATTGTAAGTCAGTAGTTGCTATTGGCAATTTTGATGGTGTACATTTGGGACATCAGCAGTTGTTAGCTATGCTAGATGACGTTGCTGTCCAAAATTCATATAAAAGAGTGGCAATAATTTTTGAGCCGCTGCCACTAGAGTATTTTTTAGATCAAAAAAATCAACATAGAATACCCCGCTTAAGTTTATTGCGCGACAAATTTTATTACCTACAGTCTTTAGTTGATGAGCTAGTTGTAATTCACTTTAATGCAGCTATTGCTGATTTAACCCCCCAGCAGTTTATTCAGCACATTCTTAAGCAAAAATTAAATGCAGCGCATGTAGTAATAGGGCATGATTTTAGATTTGGTCGAGGCAGATCTGGAAGTGTTGAAGATTTTATAAAACATGATATTGAATGTACCGTAGTTGAACCGGTTATTCTTGATCAGGTACGTGTTTCCAGTTCTATTATTCGAGAATTTGCCAACAATAATGATTTACTTAATGTAACTCGTTACCTAGGGCATAATTTACACTACACCGCACGCATAGTGCATGGCAAGAAAATGGGGCGTAAATTTGGAGTGCCTACTATCAATTTAACCCTGGGCAAATATCGTTTGGCACTTTGGGGGGTGTATGTAGCTAAGGTTTATATTGACCATTGTACCTATAACGCAGTGGTGAGTATTGGTAAAAACCCTACTACAAATAACTTGGGTGTTTATAATTTAGAGGCACATTTGCTAGATGTTGACCTTGATTTATATGGTAAAATTGCAACTATCGAAATTTTACAGTTTATACGCCAAGAGTGCAAATTTAATGATTTAGACAGCTTATTTGATCAGATTCATAGCGATATTGCATGTGCTAGGAATTATTTTACTAATTAGTCTTACTGCTTTGCATGTTTTTCTACGGTGTAGTAGTACTACGTGTAGTAGTTTTCTACAGTGTAGTAATAGCGCATAGATTCGTTCCAAGAAAGATAAAAATGGACTATAAAGATACAATAAATTTATTTGAAACACCTTTTCCAATGAGGGGCGATTTAGCTAAGCGCGAGCCAGCTATGCTGGATAAATGGATTAAAGAAGACCGTTATAGCAAAGTTAGAGCTAAATGTGAGGGACGGCAGAAATTTATCCTGCATGATGGTCCGCCATATGCAAATGGGCAGTTACATATTGGTCACGCATCAAATAAAATATTGAAAGATATAATTATTCGTTCTAAAACTTTGTCTGGTTTTGATGCTCCGTTTGTACCTGGATGGGATTGTCATGGGCTGCCGATAGAACTTAATATTGAGAAGAAGTTTGGCAAGAATCTAGCGCCAAAACAATTTAGGGATAAATGCCGTGAATATGCTAAGCAGCAAATAGAGTTGCAAAAAGCTGATTTTATCCGCTTGGGCATTTTAGGTGATTGGACTAATCCGTATTTAACCATGAATTATGCCACTGAGGCAGATATTGTGCGTGCTTTGGGCGAGATTTATCAAAATGGGTACATGTTTCGTGGTGTAAAGCCAGTTCATTGGTGTATTGAATGCTGTTCAGCGCTGGCTGAAGCAGAAGTAGAATATCAGGATAAGCAGTCAAATTCTATTTATGTGAAATTTGCGCTTGATTTAAATTCTATTGATAGAAGTGATGATGCTAAAATTAGTCAATTATTTAACGGGCAGTTGTACAGCATAGTTAAAGACATAGACAAAGATAACATAGACAAAGATATAGTTAAAGATAACCAGCTATTAAATAATAATGTGGAGTACGGTGGGGATAACCTAGCAGATAATTTGAGTAAATGTAATGTTTATGCCTTAATTTGGACTACTACCCCTTGGACTTTGCCGGCTAACCAGGCAATTTGTCTTGGCAGTGAGATTGAGTATGCTTTAGTTGAACTTACACTTGGGCATGGGCAATCACCTTCTAATTCTATAGAATCCAAGCTCATAAAACCTATCAATAGTTCTGAACCTGCATCTAGATCTGGGTCTAGACCTCAGGTTCACAAAGAATATTTATTAATTGCATCTGATTTAATTGAACAGGTACTACCTGAACAGGTACTACCTGAACAGGCATTGCCTGAGCAGATAATATCTGAGCAGGTGTTACTTGAAGACGTAGTTAAACCTAAAGCATATAAAGTGCTTGCCACTGAAAAAGGACAGGCGTTGGAAGGGTTAATTTTTAACCATCCATTTTATACCAGTCGTAAAGTTCCGGTTATTTTGGGCGAGCATGTAACTACAGATGCGGGTACTGGTTTAGTGCATACAGCTCCGGCGCATGGTTTGGAAGATTATCATGCAGCGCTTGCGTATAATTTAGATTTACATAATCCAGTAGGTGATGATGGGCGTTTTATAAGCACTACAGAAATTTTTGCTGGACTTTCAGTGTGGCAGGCAAATAGCCACGTAGTTGAGGTTTTACGTGAGAAAAACCGCTTATTTAGCGAGCATAAATTAGTGCATAGTTATCCACATTGTTGGCGTCATAAAACACCGTTAATTTTTAGAACTACTTCACAGTGGTTTATTGGCATGGATAAAGTTGGGCGGGATAATGCTCAAACATTGCGCCAATTAGCAAAAAGTGCAGTAGATAATACCGGGTTTTTTCCGGGTTGGGGGCGAGCACGGTTAGAGGCAATGATTAAAAACCGTCCGGATTGGTGTATTTCTCGGCAACGTAATTGGGGTGTGCCAATGACCTTTTTTGTGCACAAAGAGACCAAAGAACTACATCCGGATAGTTATGTTATTTTGCAAAAAATAGCTGATTTAATTGCTAAAGATGGAATAGATGCATGGTTTGATTCCAATTTAACGGCACAGTCACTAGGGATTAGCGATAGTGAAAATTATCAAAAATTGCCTGATACTTTAGACGTATGGTTTGATTCTGGGACCACGCATTTTAGCGTGTTAAAACATCGACCAGAATTGGGGCGGTTGGCTGATTTATATTTGGAAGGGTCTGATCAGCATCGTGGCTGGTTTCAGTCTTCACTATTAACTTGCTGCGCCATGGATGGCGTTGCTCCATATAAGCAGCTTTTAACGCATGGGTTTCTAGTGGATGGACATGGTTATAAAATGTCTAAGTCCAAAGGTAATATTATCTCTATTCCCGATGGAGTCAAAAAATATGGAGCGGATATTTTACGCTTGTGGGTTGCCAGTATTGATTATTCTGGGGATATTGCTTTTTCTGAAGAGATTATGAAGCATATTGCTGATTCTTATCGTAGAATTAGGAATACTTTACGCTTTTTGTTGGCAAATCTGGTAGATTTTGATAGCAAGCTGGATATGGTGGCTATTGATGATTTAGTAGAAATTGATAAATATGCCTTGATTAGACTGCAGGAGGTACAGCAAAGAGTTGTCGAGGATCTATATCCCAATTATCAATTTCATTTAATAGTTCAAGACTTAGTTAATTTTTGTTCTGAAGATTTAGGCGGATTTTATTTAGATGTATTAAAAGATCGTCTATATACGGTAAAAGCTGCTGCTCACGCCCGGCGTTCTGCGCAAACCGTGATATATCATTTAGCTTGCGCTTTGTCCTTAATGTTATCGCCTATTTTATGTTTTACTGCGGATGAAGTGTGGGAAGAATTACACCATGATTCTAGCGACAGCACTCTATATCATACTTTTTATACACTTCCTGAAGTAGATAAAGAGAATAAAAAGTCTATTTTGCAGCGTTGGGGCATGATTAGTGAATTCCGTACTATGATATTAAAAGAATTAGAAAATTATAGAAGTAAGGGCGAAATTGGTTCTTCTCTGCAAGCAAATTTGGTGATTAATGCCACTAAAGAATTATTTGATGTATTGGCTAGCTTGGGTGGGGATTTAAAATTTGTCTATATGGTGTCTGAGGTGAAACTTAATTTAGCAGATGAGATATCAATTGTGGTTAATCCAAGTCAGGCGGTAAAGTGTGAGCGTTGTTGGCATTATTCTGATACAGTAGGGGCAGATAAAGAGCATAGTACAATTTGCAGTCGTTGTGTTACCAATGTTCGTGATAGCGGTGAAATAAGAAAATTTGCTTGAGTATAAATATGAGTATAAGTGCTGAGTATGAATATAAATATATACTCAAAGACCAAGAGTATGTTTAATTTTTTAAAGAGTATAGGAAATGTTAAAATCTAAGCTGAAACCATACATTATCAAGAGTGAAAAAAAGATCAAAAAAAAGAAAGTTCCTGGCGCAACATTAAAGGTGCGGGTTTTATTATTGCTTATATCTTTAGGTATAGTGATTTTGGATCAGATTACTAAATTAACTGTGCGCAATTATATGCGCCTTTTTGATGCCCAATATGTTACTGACTATTGGAATTGGACGCTAGCTTATAATCAGGGCGCAGCCTTTAGTTTTCTTGCCCATGAGGGTGGTTGGCAGAGAATTTTTTTTGGAATTTTAGCCAGCTTTGTATCAATTGCGTTAGTATTTTATATATTAAACCGTAAGTATTCAAATTTAATTGGAGTAGCGGTTAGTTTTATCTTAGGCGGTGCGGTAGGTAATTTGATTGATAGGGTTGTTTTTGGTAAGGTAACTGATTTTATTGATTGGCACTATATTGATTATCATTGGCCAGCGTTTAATGTTGCAGATAGTTTTATAACAGTTGGGGTTACGCTGCTGGTAATTGATAGTATTTTTATGCATAGAAAAGCTAAAAAAGGATGAGTGCTGATTTGTCACTAAATTTTTCGCCACGAAACTTTTCGGCACGAAACAAGAAAATTGTTCTAGCCACTCCTCGTGGTTTTTGTGCGGGAGTTGACCGGGCGATTGCTATTGTAGACAAGGCGTTAATGAAATTTGGTGCGCCTATTTATGTCCGGCATGAGGTGGTACACAATAAATACGTTGTGGATGATTTAAAAAAACGTGGCGCTATTTTTATTGAAGAAATTAAAGATGTTCCAGAAAATAGTATCTTAATCTATTCTGCCCACGGAGTACCGTTGTCAGTGCGGGCGGAAGCGGCAGAAAAGAATCTTAAAATGATTTTTGATGCAACTTGTCCGCTAGTGAGCAAAGTTCATGTTGAGATTAAAAATTTACATAAGCAAGGTTATACCATTGTGATGATTGGGCACAAAGGTCATCCCGAAGTTGAGGGTACTATGGGTCAGGTGAATGGGGATATTTATTTAATTGAAACAGAAGCCGATATCTTATACCTACCTATTTCTAGCACTATCGAAAAAATTGCGGTAGTTACCCAAACTACTTTGTCAGTTGATGAAACCAAGGCAATTATTGATAATTTAAAGTGCACTTTTCCTAATTTACGCTTGCCAAAAAACGAAGATATTTGTTATGCTACTCAAAACCGTCAAGATGCAGTTAAAAAAATGGCTCAAGTGTGTGATATTCTAATTGTAATTGGCAGTAAAAACAGTTCTAACTCAAATCGACTTAAGGAACTTGCTGAAAATTTAGGTATCAAGGCATATTTAATTGATTTTGCCCAAGAGATTGATAAAAATTGGTTGAATGGTGTAGATTCGGTTGGAGTAACTGCTGGCGCATCAGCTCCCGAAATTTTAGTTGAGGGTGTTATTGCTCGCTTGAGACAGCATGAGTTTAATGTGATAGAAAATTTAACTACGGTTGAAGAGCATATGATTTTTGCGCTGCCTAGCGAGTTAAGAAATTAAGAGATTAAGAAAACTAAAAAAAACAACAGTTGAGCAAGTGAAATATCAATACTAAATAATGAATAAAGAGATTAATTTTTTATAAGGTGGGGTTGTATGAAAAATTTTAAAATTAATTGGTGCATTGCTATTGCAGTTGTAGTGGCTGCATTAATTACTGGTTCTTGTGGTGGCGGTGGTGCAGGAGAGTCTTCTGGTGCTGCTGTTACTGGTAATATAGCTAGCAGTAATGTAGACATTAACTATAGCGCCACTACTAATACTGTTGTGGGTAATCAATGGGCTTTTATGAGCGGGTATAAGCTTGCTGACCAGTATGGGCTATATGTTGGACTTGGGGTTACTGGTGGATTGCCTGGTACTCGGGTGTCTGCAAATGGTCAGATTGATAGCAGCGGTAATCTTTGGCTATTTGGTGGTAGTGGATATGGAGCAAGTGGATTTGATGGGGCGCTTAATGATTTATGGCGTTATGACACAAAAAATCAGGTGTGGACATGGTTAAATGGATCTAGCATAGTTAATTCGTTAGGTGTATATACTGTAGGCTCAATAAATTATCCTGGCGGACGACATAGTGCAGCTAGCTGGATAGGTAGTGACGGTAAATTATGGGTATTGGGTGGCCTTGGTTATGCTGAAAGCCAAAATGGTTATTTAAATGATTTATGGCGTTACGATACTAAAACAAATATCTGGACATGGGTTGGTGGATCTAAAGGTGTGAATCAGGTTGGAGTGTATGGTACCAAAGGAGTTTCTGATAGCAAGAATATCCCTGGTGGCCGTGAGGGTGGAGTTAGCTGGATGGGCACAGATGGTAAATTGTGGTTATTTGGTGGTTATGGTTATGCGACCAACAGTTCTGGAACTATTACCAAAGGTTCGCTCAATGATTTATGGCAGTACGATCCAAGCAGTAATAAATGGGTTTGGGTAAGTGGCTCTAGTATGGTTAATCAGTCTGGCAATTATGGTAGCAAAGGCACGCCAAGTTCAGGCAATGTTCCTGGAGCACGTTATGATGCGACTTCTTGGATAGATGCGTCGGGGAATTTATGGGCGTTTGGAGGTACTGGATTTGCTAGTGGTGTTACAGGGTTGTTAAATGATTTATGGAAGTTTGATATCGCTGCTAAACAATGGACATGGGTGAGTGGCGCTAATGTGATAAATCAGTCTGGAAATTATGGTACTCAGGGAATTAGTAGCGTAAATAATATGCCGGGTTCTCGAAGTGGTTCAGTTGCGGTAGTTGAAAGTTCTGGTTTGATATTACTATTTGGTGGAAATGGTATTGCTACTAATAATCAAGGCTATTTAAATGATGTATGGCAATATGAAATTGCTACTAAACAATGGACTTGGGTGGGCGGCTCTAGTAGTATTAATCAGGCTGGAGTAGATAAGGAACCGTATACTTTCTCAAGTGGTAATTTGCCTGGTGGACGCAGTGGGATGGTAAGTTGGATTGATAAAAGCAGTCATTTATGGTTATTTGGTGGTAATGGATATGATAGCGGTAGTCCTGGTACATTTGGAGTTTTAGGCGATTTATGGCAGTACATTCCACCGTCGGTTTCAACCAATGAGAGTAATACCTGGACATGGATGAGTGGATCTGATGGTGTTAATGAATCTGGTATATACGGTGTTCAGGGTGTCTCATCGCCAGCTAATGTACCGGGCAGCAGGGAGGGAATGGCAACCTGGTCAGATAAGAAAAATAATAAATTGTGGCTGTTTGGCGGGACTGGATGCGATATTAAATCAGGGTCTTCCACACTATCCGATTTATGGCAGTATAATTTGACTACTGGACAATGGACGTGGATGAGCGGATCTGCGTACAATGGGCAATTACCATCTTACGGTACAAAAGGAGTTCCTAGTTCGACTAATATTCCAGGTAATCGTGAGTTTGCTGGATCATGGATGGATAGCAACTCAGGTAAATTATGGTTGTTTGGTGGATATCAGTGGGCTAATGGAGGGCAGTATAAAAATGATTTATGGCAATATGACCTGAGTACTGGGTATTGGACATGGATCAGCGGATCTTTGGGTAATGATGAAAGTGGTGTATTTGGTATACAGGGTGTTCCGGCTTCAACTAATATGCCAGGTTCAAGAAGGGGGATGTTAACCTGGGTAGATAAAAGTGGCAAACTCTGGTTATTCGGTGGCTATACCAATGATGGAAATTATGGTGATAATGTAGGATATTTTAATGATTTATGGCGTTATGATTCTGCGACCAATCAGTGGACGTGGATGAAAGGTGCAAATTATCATAATCAATCAGGTGTTTATGGAACTAAAGGTGTTGCAGATGCAGCTAATACTCCTGCAGCCCGCGAAAATGCTGTGGGTTGGGTAGATAAGTCGGGAAATTTATGGTTATTTGGTGGGCATAATTTCTTTGATTGTCCCGATTGCTATGGAGGTGAGGCATTCTATGGAGATTTATGGAAGTATGATACCGGTATCAATAAGTGGACATGGATGAGTGGTCCGTCTACTCCCAGCAGTGAGTCTGGAGTTTATGGTACCATGGGAGTTCCTGCTGCTGACAATATGCCAGCTACACGCATTGGCGCTGCTGCCTGGGTAGATGAGTCAGGTGATTTATGGATGTTTGCCGGAGATAGCTATGCTGCTTTTGGTTATAATGATGCGGGTCAGTATGTTAATGATTTATGGAAATATAACATTAATAGCGGATGGTGGGCATGGATGGGTGGTACTAAACTTTATTCGCAGCGTGGAATATACGGTACACAGGGTATTCCAGGGCTGAATAATCTGCCTGGAGGCAGACAATCAATGGCATATTGGGTAGATAATGATGGTATGTTTTGGTTATTTGGAGGTCATGGGGTTTCAGCCACTGATTATGGAAACCTCAACGATTTGTGGAAATATGTACCGCCAAGTGCTAATTAGTGATCGTTAATTATGGGGAATATAAAATAAATGTTAGAGAATCTATCTAGTCGAATAACTAGTGTAATAAAAACTATATCCGGTAATGCGCGCTTATCCGAATCAAATATTTTGGATGCGCTACGGGAAGTGAGAATTGCCCTGCTTGAAGCGGATGTTGCTATTTCGGTAGTAAAATCATTTATTGAGCAGGTTAAGGTAGAGGCTTTAGGGCATAAAGTTATCGGTAGTTTAACCCCAGGTCAGGCTTTAATTAGTATAGTAAATGAAAAGCTGACTGAGCTAATGGGGCAGCAAAATGATGCTCTAAATTTGAGTTGTATTCCCCCGGCGGTTATTTTAATGGCAGGTCTGCAAGGAGCTGGTAAAACTACTACAGTAGCTAAACTTGCCAAGCGCTTAAAAGAGGTGGATAAGAAAAAAGTACTGGTGGTAAGTACTGACGTTTATCGTCCAGCAGCAATTTTGCAATTACAGACTCTTGCCAAGGCTATTGATGTGGAGTGGTTTGCATCTGATGAGACACAGAAACCACTGGATATTGGGTTAAATGCAAAAGAATATGCTAAAAAACATTATTTTGACGTATTAATTGTTGATACTGCAGGGCGGTTAAGCATTGATGACTTTATGATGAATGAAATTAAGCAGGTGCACAATGCCCTTGAACCTGTCGAAACTTTATTTGTTGCTGATGCTATGCTGGGTCAAGATGCGGTTAATACTGCTAAAGCATTTAATGATACTTTGGCACTAACTGGTATTATTTTAACTAAAATGGACGGCGATGCTCGTGGTGGAGCAGCTTTATCAATTCGGCAGATAACTGGTAAGCCAATTAAATTTATTGGGGTATCAGAAAAGACTAATGGATTGGAGCCATTTTATCCAGAACGAATGGCATCGCGGATTTTAGGGATGGGAGATATCTTATCCTTAATTGATGAGGTAAAGGGATCTGCTGTTGAAGCCCAAGCCAAGAAGTTAATGGATAAAGTTAAAAAAGGCAAGCGTTTTGATTTGGAAGATTTTAAAAATCAATTTGAACAAGTAAATAATATGGGCGGATTAAGCAGTTTGATGGATAAGATGCCGGCCAGTATAGCCAGCCGTGCGAGCAGTGTGGTTGATGAAAAAATGGTCAAAAAAAATGTTGCTATTATTAATTCGATGACGGTGGTTGAACGCAGGCGTCCTGAATTACTTAAGGCATCACGTAAACGCAGAGTGGCGGTTGGGAGCGGTACATCGGTACAAGAGGTTAATCAGCTCTTAAAGCAATATGAGCAAATAAGTGATATGATGAAAAAATTTGGCGGCGGCGGTATGTTAAAAATGATGAAAGGTATGCGGCATTTGTTACCAAGGATGTGATATTAAACAGTGGCTGATAAGGATATATTTTGGTAGCTTAGGAAAGAAGTCTAGTATTGATGAAGTAATAATCTAGTGGTGGGTGGTTGTATAAGATGAAATATACGGGAAAAACATTAATTCTTCGGTTGAAAGAGTTGCGCTTTAAAATGAGACTAGCCAAAACTGAGGGCGAACGACAAATTTATGCTGAGGCAATTACGCATTGCATTGGCGACATCAAGCATATGCGCTCAAAGGCGCGCAGAGATATACTAAAATTGATTGTTGGGGTAGTAATTTTTCTGGCGCTACTTACTGCATTACTGCACTCCATAGCCACACTTGAACATGATGATAACGATAACCAGTCTATTGGTCACGCTATTTCTGAACAAGCTGTGCTTAGTTCAAATTGACAGGCAAGGCAAAATAATTTGCTAGCAAAATCATTTTGTCATATTGCCACGTTTGTGGTTAAGCAGCGTGCTCTTCCAAATATTTTTTTATTACATATGCCACAGAGTTTGATCTAAACTCGAAATTATCTTGTATAACTTTGGGGTTATGAATCAATTTATTCCCGTTGATATACTGCCTTAATTCCAAAACTCCAAGGAACATTTTTCTCTGATTAGGTCCAATATGATTATTTTCCATGAATTTATCTAAATCGACGGCTGCTCCCTTTATATAGCCAGACTCCTTACAGAAATTGATGAATTTTATCATTAAACCTTTTAAACTATCAGTTTTCTCATAGTTTTCCAAAGAACCAATTGTTATCCAAATAGGTTTAGACATGATAGTCTCCTTTTAAAATGATTTCTGGTTCTGTACCCCATCTAATCTGATAGGGTATATTATCATTGTAGCACATCTTAAATGGTTGTGGTGTAGGATAGCAATAAATATTTAATATTACTTGGCAATGTTTTTTCCTGGTAATTTTTTAGGGTAATTTTTATTGCTGTTTTATTTTATTGAAGAGTTTATTGTTTTCGTCGCTTTTAAAGTACAATCACATGTACTATTTTAAAAGGGCTGCTGATGAATTTATCCTACGAAAACTTAATGAATCATAAAATTTCTTATTTCAATATAAAGGATATTGCTAGCATCTTAGACATCAATCTTGGGTTAGCCCTAGTTGAACAGGCATATACTTTAATTTCACAAGGAGGAATTGATTCTCCTTCTAAAATATCCGTATTTCTACCCGAAAACTCAGACTGCGTAAAAGCATGGATAAACGCTATGCCTGCGCTTATAAAGACAGATAATGTTGTAGGTCAAAAGTGGGTCTCGGTATGTTCTAATAATAGCTCAAAAAATTTGCCAACAACTATTGGTACTATTTTATTAAATGATGCTATATCAGGTGTGCCGTTGGCAATTATTGATGGAACATATATAACTCATATTCGCACAGGAGTATCTCTGGCAATAGGGGTTAAATATTTTACAGACACGCATCTGGATGAATTAACCTTAATTGGAGCTGGGTCAGAAGCAAGAACGGCTTTGTTGGCAATATCTAAAATTCGTAACCTTAAAAAAATAAGACTTTTTGATATTAATCCTTTAAACGTGCAATCATTGATTTCTGAGTTGGGTGAGAAGCTAAACGCCGAGTTTGTTATCTGTAAATCTGCCGAAGAAGCATCATATGGTTCGAAATGCGTAATTAGTTGCACCACCGCATCAGAGCCTGTAGTTTATAAACAATGGTGTGATCCACTTGCATTTATTAGTAGTTTGAGTGGAGTGAGAGATATAGATTTAAATATTATAAATTCTAGCCAACATATTGTATTTGATAGAACAGAAAGCGCTATCAAGAGAATAGAAGCGTTAAGTAATATGCATATCAGTAAAGATAAGGCGGTAGATCTTTGTGATTACATTGCCAATAATAATCAACAACCTTATTTAGCTAACGATAAGGGCTTTACAACTTATCTACCCTTGGGTCTAGGTGGCGTAGATGTATATATTGCAAATTATATTTACAGTAATAACAATAGCCTGAAACAATTGAATTTTTGACTATGCAAACCTTCATGAAAGACTACTATAGTTCGATATTATATGTAATATTAACTGCACTATCTTTTAATTTTTTAAGTTATATGTCTAAAAATGCATCTCCATTTCTTATCTTGATGATTGGGTGCATCATTGCAACGCTTTTCTTTCATCTGGTTAATTACAACTCCATAAAAAAAATTTATGTAATATGTTTCCAAAGTAAGTATTCATGGTTAAAAATAATGGTTTTTATATTAATCAATTGGGTCAGCGCTTTTTTAGCTACTTGCTATGGCTCGGCTTTTATTTATATATATATTTCATTTAGCACATCCGCAATATTTGGGATGTTTTATAAGTATTATGAGACAAAAAATATAAAAACATTAATTTGTTTTGTAATCATGTCACTCATAGTAAGTTTAACTTGCAGTTACTTGGTATTAACTTATTCAATGAGCGTGTTAGCTGCGATTTTTTTTGCTATTTTAAGCGGGGTAAGCGGTTACTGTTATTCTGTTGAAAGTGCAGCATTTTCAAAATTAAATAATTTGTCTACGTCTCAAATTCTTGCAACTAGGTTTTGGTTATTATTAATTTTTTCGGCTATTATAGTTTATGTTAAGAGTGACAACATTCTAGATTCAAAAATATTATTTTATAGCTGTTTAGTGGGATTAAGTACATTTATTATACCAATTTATCTTTTTCAACATGGGGTTCTAAAATTAGGCGCTAGTAAAAATTCAATTAT
>JAUPUP010000201.1 GCA_030917485.1 Pseudomonadota bacterium | reverse complement strand
TCATTGCACACGTTCAAAAAATAGACTTTTTACAATATATCGATGATATGGGCGGCAGCCGTAATAAGTATATTCGTGATGATAAAACTAAAATACCTTATTCGATTATTGCTGTGGTTGTTTCGGATTACCTGATTAAGCTAACTACTAAAATGAATTACTCAATCTGCCAATTATCTGATGGTGATACCGAAATAAAGTCAGCCTATTTATATAACGGTAAATATTGGTTAAACATATCGGATCGCTGGGTTAAAACTTTACTTAGAGATATACTACTAAATATGGGCTATGACCCACTAGAAGCAAAAACTTTTGCTGTTGGTATTGCTTTAACCAATAGCTTCTGGGATTTTATACCTGTTACACCAAGTAAAAGCAATAACAATGCGCTAATTAACTTGCGCAATGGCACTTTACAAATAATGCCAAATGGTGAGGTTAAACAGCAAGCATTTAATAAAAAAGACTTTTTAATGTATTGCCTTGATTATGACTATAACCCAGAGTTTAAGTGTCCTCTATTTACTAAATACCTTGAGCGAGTATTGCCAGATAAGGAAAGTCAAACCGTACTGCAAGAGCTAATCGGCAGTATCTTTATCAAGAATATCAATTTAGAAAAAATTGGTATTTTACTTGGTAGTGGTGCAAACGGTAAAAGTGTATTACTAAAAATTATAACTGCAATGCTTGGCCATCAAAACATTAGTCAAATGGATTTAAAATCATTAACCACTGACCGCAATGCTGATAATAACCGCAGCCACTTACTTGGTAAATTGCTTAACTTTGCACCTGAGATTAATGCCAGAGGTGAGCAAGCCCACGACCTTATCAAGCGTATGGCTAGTGGTGAAGCAATCACCGCTAAATTGATGTACAAAGATACTTTTGTAATGACTGACTACGCTAAATTAATCTTTAACGCTAATAGCTTGCCGATGGATGTAGAACACACCCACGGATTTTTTAGACGTTTTTTAATTGTTAACTTCAATCAAACAATCAGTAATAAAGAGAAAGACCCAGAACTAGCCAATAAAATCATAGCTAGTGAATTAGCTGGAGTGCTTAACTGGGTTATTGAAGGCGCTAAACGCTTACAGAAAAACAAGGAGTTCAGTGAGTGCGTTAAGTCTAGCGAAATATTAGCCGATTATCAATTAAGTAGTGATGTTGTTGCCTTATGGATTGATGATCATTGCTATATACCTCACGAGACAATTACCAAAGCACTAAAGGATTTATACCAAGAATTTGCCAACTACGTAACTCTATGCGGACATAAGAGAATACCAGTAGATAGAACACTAGCAAAACGGCTGGAATCCTTGGGCTTTAAAAAGCGTAAAGGATACCCGACAGCTTTTTATATCGCCAGAAGCTCGCAAAGAGATAAGTAAATAAAGTACTATTTCTTAGAAAGTTTGTAAATTTACCCTATAAGCCTATATTTATACACTTAATACATTGTTTTTATTGGCTATTTGAGTTTACTCATCCTATATTTAGCCTATATCTATCCTATATTTACCCTATATAGGATAAGAAGATAAAAATATAAAGATAGAAGAATATAAAAGTGTCGTATAGGATTGGTATATAGGCTAAATATAGGTTCAGTATAGGATGTAAAATCCATAACAAGCTGACACAATTCAATAAAACGTCATCTTATATAGGCTTATAGGCTAAAAACACAACAAAAAATTTTAAATGAAATTAAAGATTAAAAATGCCAATAATAAAAACTAATCAAATTACGATTAAAGCAATTAATGATTTGCACAAACACGGCAAAACTGATGCGATGTTACTCGATGGTAACAACCTCTATATCAAGAAAAATGCCAATTCTTTAACTTGGTATTACCGCGTAGTATTTAAGAGCAATACAGGAACTAAAAAAACGTGGTTATCTCTTGGTAATTACCCACAAACAACCATACTAGCCGCACGTAATAAAGCACTTAATGTTAAAGATTTAATAAGCCGTGGAATTAATCCTATTCTAATGCAAGCCAATAATAATGATCGGCTTGGTAAATCGTTTAGCTTAGTTTTACAAGAGTATCAGCATGAGTATTTTAAAGCAATTAGTAAGAATACCAAACGCAACTATCTTAATGTAATGTGTCATGCCCTACCGCTTCATAGCGTCAATATGGAATTAATCACCGAATTTGATATATTGGACATACTCAGCACCATTAAAAAAGCTGGCACTGATACGGTGGCTAAGGCATTTCTAATGCACGTTAAGAAGTTATTTAGTTATGCCAAAACCGAGGGCTATATTTTAGAGAACCATACACGTGATTTAAGCTTTACGTATTCAGCGGTTCAACGAGATAGGTATTTACAACCGAAAGAACTAAAACTCTTCTTAGAGTCGCTTTTATCTGATGCTGATGTGTCACTAGATATACGTATAGCAATTTATAGCCTGTTGGTTCTGATGTTACGTAGAAGTGAATTAACTGAATTAGCTTGGCAGAACATAGATTTAAAATCTGGCCGAGTGATCGTGGAGCGAACTAAGACAATTAAAAACTTTACTTTAGTTATCCCAAAGCAACTGATCAGTGCATGGCAGTTATTACCAAACAAAGAGCAATCAACTGGGCTATTTAACTTCACTGATAACACGCTTTACCGCAACATAATCAAGCTATGCACCAAGTACAAGGTTAAGCGTTTTACACCTCATGATTTAAGACGTACAGCGATGAGTTTATTAGCCGAGCAAGGTCAAGATTATATGGTGATCGATTGTGCATTAGCCCACACAATCAAGGGAGTAAATAAAAGTTATCTAAAATCTAACTTATTAGATAAGCGAGCAGAATTATTACAATTTTGGGCTAATTACATTGATAGTTTACTTGGTAAAAACACAGCTATTTTAATACTAAAAAACAGCCTAATAGTATGATACATAGTACTCAACAAAAAATCATTAACCAATTGTAAACATTTAACTATTTAAAGTAAGGGGGTGAACAGTTAATTATATGGTGCTGGTAATAAAGGGATTGAGTGGCTATGAACGGCTATTGTATGAAGTCGTACACAGGTTAAATCTACTAAAAACACTGATTTAGTCATCAACAAAGCCCTACAAGCCTTTAATACCAGCACTTACAGCTGATTTAGCGAGAACACGATAAAACAATGTTGTCCCGCAAAAAACTCAAGGTACTCCCAGAGGTATACAAAACGTTACGGGTCAAAGAGTCGCAGCTTCGCGCTAGTCAGTGATTTTGAAAATTCTGATAATTTTTTGTTAATTTTATTTTGTTACATTTTACTACATGATCAATATACATTTAAATTTATCAATATGTTACGCCAAGTTTTCTCGTGTTAATTTACTGATAATTTTATGATAATTTTTTTGATTGATTTGCAACCATTATAGTTTTGTTAATTTTTAAGGATTTACTTATGAAAACTTTAATTTCACAAAAAGACTTTGCTAATAAAGTAGGCATTAGCCCATCACAGTTATCCCGTGATTTTGTTAAAACCGAACGCCTACCAATGGATGGTAGAAAAATAATAATGCCTGATGCTGAAAAAATATTTTACAGTTACTTAAGTGGTTCACCTAGATATTTAGAGCGTGGGGGTGATCAGCAACAAAGGAAACTGTGTAATGTGCTTGCTTGGACATATAAGGATGGCTCAGAAGGTGAAATAGCTCCTGATAAAAATAAGTTTAATATAACCATACCTGATGAAAAACAAATCACCTTACAATGTGAAGATCTTGAAATTAGCTTGTACAAAGCTGATGATGGTGACTTAGTTAGTGATTTATCATTTGAAAACTTTAACATAAGCTTAGCCACCAATCGCCGACAACGATCTGTACATACTTTGATTGACTTAAAAGTTGATGATTATTTCTCTATTGCGATAGTAAATGATAATGAGAAAGCAGAAGTAATCGATGAATTAGGCGGTCTTTTAAAGGACCCAGATAACAACTGCTATTTATTAACCAAGTCCGAGCTAATGGTGTTAATCAAAAGTAAATTTGTAGGTGATAAACGTTACTTGTAAATGAAGTTAATCAATAAAGGGGCAATTAAGACCCCCTTTATTATTGAAGTTTTAATATTGTTTGTACCGACTAAATTAATCTTTCCAAATCGACTTTGACACAATTTATTAACCTCTAAAATATTATAATCTGTGTTGAAGATTAAGGTACCAACATTAAAATGTTTAAAAAATTGAAAACACTTTAAGACAACTTCACGTACATAAGTATCCTTATCCTGTTTGGATAAATTCATAATATATCATTTTCTTGAAATGAAGATATGTTAGAAACCGTGTTGAAATTAAGACCTTGCATAAATTGATGATGTGACACGATAAGACTTTTCTTCAAATCTAAAAACTGCTCAATTAAATTTAAAATAGTTGGGTCGTCAGTTAAATAATTAATTTGCCTCAATAAATGCTCACGTTCTTTTAAAGCATCATCTTCTGAAATATTACCACAAATTAAAATACATGGTTTATTTAGCATATTATTAACAAATTTTACTACTCCGCACACGTCAGTATGATTACTTAAATTTGTACAATCGTTGCTTAGCTTCGCAATTAAAGCGGCATTAAGAATAATGGCTATAGCTTTGACCACAATAGCATCACGCATAGATAACATTAAATTGATCGTTCCTTCATGCTCATGTTTTTGTAGGGAGGAAAATTTGTATTCCCCATCAAATATTAATTGCCCTGTTTCAGATTTTATTCGAAACCAATTTTGGCACAAATACCAAATATCTTGATTAATTGGAATTGACTCACGTTGCCTACAACACCAGATGTATGCTTTATCTAAAATCATATCAGAACAAAGCCACGATAATAAATTCATGATTGATCCTTTATTAACATTTGAAAAAAATCACGTACAATAAACTATTATTTGTTTGCAATACAAAATTACAATTTTTTATTGAATTATGCTCACTGATGCATTAAGTTAAGTAATCTTTTACAATTAATTATACTCGTTGCACTACCTCGGTTGAGGCTTTTGTTTCTGCAATGGAATTAAGAGTAAGGGTTTCTAATTTCGCAGCTTCTTGTGCGATTTCTATAGATTTCTTTAATATATTTATTTCAGCTTGTAATGCTAAAATTTCTGCCTGTTGCTCAATCTGGGCTGCATTACTTGCCACTATATTTGACATCAAAGCACTTAAATTAGCATTTACAGTGCCAGGTGATCCTAGGATAGTCAGTGCGCCACCGATATCAATGCTAGTACCTGAAAGCTTAATCATGCCACCACTAATTGTAGTACCTGCTGAATTAAAAACCGCATTTCCGCCACCTAGCATTGCTACACCTATATCAACAGCCGATGTTGTTGCTGTTACAGCACCTGTTCCAGCTGGAGTACCATCTCCACAAAGCAGTACTGCCCTAGACCCAGACTCTAATACAATACCTGAAGTCATACCACCAGCAATAGACTCACTGTACAGTTCAATATCACCATCTGGATTACATATCTCTGTCTTTTTACCAATAATAATTGATCCACCACTTTTAGGAGCTTCAACAGAATCACTGTAGAGCTTAATTTTCTGACTTGCGGAATCCATAATAATTTGTGTATTATGAACGGCAACTCCACTTGGTTGAGTTGTTGAATTTAAGCTAATTTTATTTGGCGTTAGAATTACTTCGCTTAATTGTGGTGATGAACCTGCTATAGGAGCTTCATTAACTCGACTAATGTATGTTGGTGAATCACTAAGTGCAGGAGCATACATGGTAGTTTCGACAGATGGCACAACTGGAAGCTTGGCTGCGGCAAGGAGTAAATTGGCTGTATTTGCAGCGCTAGTTTGCACAGATGCTGAAATACCAGTATTATTAAATATCATCTTGGTAACAGGAGTAAATGTTGATGACTTCGCTAATATATACGTAAGAGCCCATTGCAACATAAACACAGATACAGTTGTTATAGACATGGCACAAATTGCACTAGCTTCATCGTGTTTATCTACAATTGCATTTGGGTTATTTATATCAGAATCTTTAACGAATAATGGACTAGACAACCCACCGACAACAGCAATGGCAATTGCCCCCATTGAAATGATGGTTGCAGTAACTACAGTAAGCACCTGTGCAATTTGTGTCAAATTGATTTTTTTTACAGCAGTATAAACACCAGCTTGAATTTCATACGAATCGATCGCTTTCGCGGAGCTTGTTGTACTCATTGCTGAGGTCGAACCACCGTACGAAGCACTATATCCAAAAGAATAAGAAAGAGATGATGCAATATTTATATTTACAGCAGAGCCAAGAATAAAATTAGTTGCAGGGCCTATCTTTATAATCGAACTACTACCACCTGAAATAAGAAAGGAATTACCTGCAGAAATTGACATACTATCGCCAACGCTAATATTAACTTCATTGTTGGATGAGGATATTTTTGTATTATCAGTTTTAGATGGAAAAAAAAGCGTCATCGTTTATTTCCTCAGTTAAATTATTACTATGTTGTTATTAACAATGTTTCAATTTATGCTGAATTCGAGCTAAACTCAGCTCGAATTCACACATTTAATATAAATTTTTAATTATTTATACTTCAATACTGTAACTGATAATGGATATATTGTTGAATCCGAAGTGACAGTACCATCAATACCAATTGAATCATCATAACCATATCCATAGCTATTAAAATAAACATGAACTTGCTGATCATACTGATTTATAACTGAAGCACCATATTGACTATAGTTTGGCAAGCATGAATAGTTAGATTGAAAGTATAATGATGAATACCCAGCCAAAACTCCATGTCCATAGACAAAGTTTGAATGCCCACAGAATGGGAAGAAACCAGCAGCCTGGGCACCTGCGACATATTTTAACAGTGACTGATAAGACCCATTTGCACCATAAATAGATTGATCAGCAAAGGCACTATAGAAGCCAAAATAATTAAAGTCTGATTGCTGCATAGTAAAGCTATTTGAACCAGTTGTAAAAGTTCCGCCTGGGTTTGTGTACGTACCCATAGGGCAATTTGAGGCAGCTGGATAAGGC
>JAUPUP010000200.1 GCA_030917485.1 Pseudomonadota bacterium | reverse complement strand
TTCAGTCACTGCTTGGGGTAAAACTCTAAATATGCTGGCTTCATGATAAAATAGCCCTGTCAGAATAAAAGCTAGGTGGGTAAATAAAAATCCTAGAAATAATGGAATGAGTACGCGTATAGACTCTTTCATTCCGCGTAGATTAAGTATTATTAGGGCTATGATTATGAAGATTTCTACTTCCACTTTATAGTGAGAGAAGAATTCGGGGAGCAGGCTAAAGACTGCATCTACTCCACTTGCAGTAGACACCGCAATAGTTAAAATGTAATCAACAATTAAGGCTGATCCAGATATTACTCCCGCGCGTGGTCCAATTAAATGTGTGGCAACTTTGTAGCCACCACCGCCATTGGGAAATAATTCGATTACTTGATTATAAGAAATGGATATCAAAAAAACCGTTATTGCAGTGGCCATTGCCAGCCATATTGCCATGTGAGTATAGCCACCCAGCGCCAGGAAAGTTTGCTCTGGACCATAAGCTGAGGATGATAAGCCATCAGCTCCTAAACCGACCCAGGCAATAACTGCAATTAAAGCAATATGATCTTTAATGTGCGGGTTTAGCGCATTGAGCGGTTTTCCAACTAGGACCTGTTTTAGAAAAAATAATGTTTTTCTCATACACCAAATACTGCCAAACGAAATTACATGCTAAACTATTTACATGGTAAAACATGATTATACCATGAGCAATTATAGGCTGGAGGATAAAAACCAGACTGCGTTGGTAGGGCGGATAAAAATAACTCATAAATAGCCGTTGACTTAATTGTATTTATTCTGTTAGAATTACGGGTTGTTAAAAGATTGATATTTTGATTGGTATTTTAAAAATTATTAAAGTAATTATTAAATTATAAACCACATTAAAAACCACAAATCAGTTTGAACTAAATTGTATAAATTTATTATTACATAGGAATTTGAATAGTATGCCTGAAATTAAAGTAAGAGAAGCTGAGTATTTTGATGTTGCCTTAAGAAGATTTAAAAAAGCTGTTGAGAAGGCGGGTACGTTAACTGAATTACGTGCGCGTGAGTCATATGAAAAGCCGACTACTGAAAGAAAAAGAAAAATGTCAGCAGCCGTTAAGCGTCTGCATAAAAGAATTCGGGCACAAATGCTACCTAAACGCGGACGATAACCCGGTAAACGTAAGACTAAGACAATAAATTTATATCAATAACATACAATTAAATAAGCTGTGTGATGCTATATATATGTGCTACTCCCATTGGCAATTTGCAAGACATTAGCTTACGAGCTTTACAAGTGTTGCAGCAGTCGGAGGTTATTTTATGTGAAAATACTCGAAATAGCCGATATTTGTTAGAGCAGCATAATGTCAAAGTTAAAAAATTGGTGGCATTTCATCAGCATAATGAGGCTGTGATTACTGAAAAAGTAATTCAATGGCTTCAAGATGGACTTACTGTCACCCAAATTAGTGATGCAGGAACGCCAGGTATTTCTGATCCTGGCGGGCGGTTATGCAGTAAAATTCTAGAATTAGGGTTACCGCTATCTCCGATACCGGGGGCTTGTGCTTATATTAGTCTAGTCTCGGTATCCGGATTAACTATTCCACATATGTTTTATGGATTTCTTCCGGCTAAAACTACCCACCGTTGCAAAATTTTAAATCAATGGCATGATATTAGCTGTGCTGTATGTATCTATGAGGCTCCACACCGGATTGTTGAATGTTTGACTGATATAGTGAAGTGTCTTGGCGACAATAGACCAGTTATTTTGGGGCGTGAATTAACCAAACAATTTGAAACTATAGTAAAAACCACCGCTGATGAATTATTAAAGTTTATTTTATCTGATTCAAATCAGCAAAGGGGTGAATTTGTACTGATAATTGAACCAGTACATGAGGATATTGTTGTTGGTGATGATGGCATCAGTTCAAGTTCTCTGGCTAAGCCACAGCTATCAAGCGAGCAAATTAATACTTTAAATTTGCTGTTGCCAGAATTACCGCCTAAAAAAGCCGTTACCCTTACTCATAAAATTACCGGAGCAGATAAAAATCTACTATATAACTATGCTGTACAGAATAAATAGCTTACTGCTTCTTGTCACCCTTGTTAAGTTCTTCTGAGAGGATATAAATAATAGTCTTGTTCTGATAATGTAACTTGTACATGTTTCTCAAAAAGTTTTTGTGCATTTTTATCAAGAATAGTAATTGATTTAATCCTAATAATTATGGTTTAATTGGCATTCAACAAGTAATATACTAAGCAAAATAAACTGTTACTGTGAAATAAATTTTCTGGAAGGTGTAGCCTCAAAATCTGGGATGCCTCTGTATTTTTGGCATGATATGGGCATAAACTGTCCTCCCGCTATATCGCCGATAAGGAACTAAATGATAAAATACCTAGCTTTATGAATAAGTTATCCACTGTTGAATGCCGTTCAGATACCCGCTCCAGATGGGTTGTTTCTTAAATAGAATTCATGAGAGACGGTTTTGTTTAAAAAGTTACATTTACATGTATGGTTGTTGTGAATTAATGGGGTTTTAAGAAAACTAGTTGCTTTTAAATAGTGCTTTATTTATATTGTTACTGATTTAAAGATTACACATTTTAGTATAATGTGAGTTATTTTTAGTGTAAAAAGGATTTGCCAATGGCGCAGAGTTTTAAAACGGAAGATAGTTTTTTAAAAAAGCTTGCAGTTGGAGCTGAAGGTACAAAAATTGCAATAAATGAATTAACCAAATTAGGATTTCAACCAATTGAATTGGAACGTGGGTCTTCCGGGTTCAAGATATGGAAAGAAATAAAAATAAAAAGTGTTAGAGTACCCGATGTTTTGTGTTTAAAGACAGGTCTTAGAGTTGAATCCAGGGGCAAGACAAAGCTTGAAATATCAATGTCACACTCTACTCAAAAGGCAGAAAGAGCGTGGGATTTTGGAATGAGGGATGATGATCTAGTCACAATTGTTTTATTAAAAAATACTGGGTCTCCCATAGAGTGGATTCAAGATTCTCCACTACATTTTATTTCAATAAAAGATATGAGACAAATATTTCAAGCAAAGCATGTAAAGATAACTGAACCTAAAGGAGTCGAAGAAGGTTCAGAAATTAGATGTATTTGGCAATGCGCAGAGTCTCTTGATGATGGAGTTATTGAAGATATAGATGATAACTATATAAAAATCAAATTTCAATTAAAATCTCAAAAAATTAAACTTAACAGAAAGATAAATAGAGGAACTGAAATAAAGTTACTGCCATGTGTTAAAAAAGGTGATATGGTTCAAAAAAATCAGATTGTTGCATCAATTGTACCAGTGCATTTGCACGTTACTCCGTCTAGTACTGTAAACGAAAATTATTTTTTAGAGCGTTTAACAAGTATAAATTTAAGTGATAGATATGCAGCAGCAAAAGCACTAAGATATAAAGGTTACCATTTAGTAGAAACAGTAGATAGATTAAGAGCGTTGATAAAAACTGATGACAATGTATATGTTAGACTTGAAGCTGCCGCCGCCTTGTCTGCCCGTAATTACAAAGAAGGCTGGGATTATTTGGAACATAATATTATGTCAGATACTTTAACTGTTCCTGAAACTACACAACTCGAGACTGTAATTATTTTATCTGAAATCAAACATATTAAGAGTGAACAGCTACTTACTTATGCAATAAATCAAGATATTAAACACGAAGAAATAAGATCTGGAGCAGCTTGGGCTTTAGGGCAGTTTCCTTCTGAAACATCCGTTATAGCGTTGGTAGATACTTTTACTAAGCAATCATTTGGCGTTAAAAATGAAGCTGTGCAGTCATTGTTAAGAATCGGGTCAGATCAAATTGATATGCTTACTCACATGATAAAACAAAGGGAAGATGCTAGGGACGGTATTGCATGGGTTTTAGCTAGGATTAAAGGTGTTGATTTAAAGGGTATCATAAGTATTGGAGATAATAATTTGGATATTTGGGCAAGTTACATATTAGGGGTTGGTAAAGATAATTTTGAAAAAGCAGTTATTGAAGAAATATGTTCAGAGTCTCCAAAAGTTTATTTTGCAGCAAGTGTTCTTTGGCAAATAATTAGCAGTTGGATCAATAAAATTAAAGAGTATTAGGATAAAAATAAATGAACAATTTAATTAACTCATGTAACCCGTTATATGAAACTAAAAATGGAGCAGCATATGTTGGCGACTCTATCGAATTAATGAGGCAGATACCAGATAGTAGCATAGATCTTATTATGACATCCCCGCCATTTGCCTTACAGCGTAAGAAGAAATATGGCAATGCTGAGGAATCAGATTATGTAAATTGGCTAATACCATTTGCGCAGGAAGCCTTTCGCATATTAAAAGATACTGGAAGTTTTGTTATAGACTTAGGGGGGGCATATTTACCAAAGACACCATCTAGATCATTATATAATTTTAGAGTTTTGATCGCATTATGTGATGATGTTGGTTTTAGTCTAGCAGAAGATTTTTACTGGTTCAATCCATCTAAATTACCATCACCAATAGAATGGGTAAATAAAAGAAAAATTCGTGTAAAAGATTCTGTTAATACAATTTGGTGGCTAAGTAAGGGTAATTTTCCCAAAGCAAATGTATCAAATGTATTGAAACCATATTCTGAAAGAATGAAACAGTTATTAAAAGATCCAGAGAAATTTTATACCCCTAAGAATAGACCTTCTGGTCACAGTATTAGTGATAAATTTAGCAATAATAATGGTGGTTCAATTCCTTCTAACCTGCTATCATACTCAAATTCGGATAGCAATTCTTCCTATTTTAAATACTGCAAAATGTTTAATGTAGAGCGACACCCTGCTAGATTTCCTGCTGATGTGCCCCAATTTTTTATTAATTTTTTAACGGAAAAAGGAGATGTCGTGTTAGATATTTTTGCTGGGTCTAACACTACAGGATTTGTTGCAGAAAAGTTTGACAGAAAATGGTTGTCATTTGAAATTAATAAAAACTACCTTGCTACATCTTATTTAAGATTTGCAGATGGAGACAGCATTGAAAATGTTCAAGCAAAAGTAGAAAAAATGCTTGGTATAGAAATAACTTTAAAATTAGCAACCACAAAAACATCTAGGTTACAAAAGCATGATAACTTGTCAAATTATTCAGAAAAATCTTTATTTTAGATAGATTAAGCATCAGGTAGTGGATAATATATACTGATCGTAATTGAAAGCTGGACTTTTTTTAATACTCGAAGTATTTCGATTCTGGACAAGGAATATCGCAATAAAAAGCGACGACGTGTACAAAGAAGTACACGAGGAGCGTTTATAAGATATGACACAGTCCAAGATTGAAAGACGAAGAGTATAGTTGATAGATGAATAAAGTAATAGTAATCACTAGCATTTGTATGGGTTTTGAATGTCTAATAATTTCGTGAAAAAAATAAGAAATATCTAAGTGATGGCGCACTAATTATCATGGCTTTTTTACCATCTTGTCTGACAATAGGTGGCAAGAAACTATAAAGTTACTACTCAGCGGTCACTGCCAGCATATACACTGACAACAAGGAATAGGTTAAACAAAGCAACCGAAATATCCAACAAGTACATGAGGATTGCGAAAACGAAGTTTCTGCGGTTACCTTATCCATGTTTCTTATGTCGAAAGTAGATGCTTTAACTGTGTATGACACAGTTATCAGTGATATAGGCTGAGTAGTAACGCTATAAATAGCGATACTGTTCTGTTGTGCTAGTGGTTTTATTATTGGCAGCAGCACTTCACATTATTAACTATGTCATACAGTTAAAGTATAAACTGGAAATTGTTTAGTTAGTTCTAATACGCTATTTTTAACCCGGTTAATTACATTCTGATCGTGCGGTTGCTCCAGCACGTCAGCGACTAACTTACCTAAAACTGCACACTCAGTTTCACCAAAACCACGTGTGGTAACTGCTGGTGTACCAAGGCGTATACCAGAAGTTATAAAAGGTTTCTCCGGATCATCGGGTATCGAATTTTTATTAACAGTTATATTAGCCAGACCCAAGGCTTCCTCAGCTAATTTACCGGTAATGGATTTAGACCTTAAATCAACTAACATCAGATGTGATTCGGTTCTGCCGGATACTATTCTAAGGCCACGACTAGAGAGAGCATTAGCCAGCGTTACAGCGTTTTTCTTGACTTGCGCTTGATAAAGTTTAAATTCTGGTTGCAATGCTTCATAAAAGGCAATTGCTTTAGCTGCAATGACATGTTCTAATGGGCCGCCTTGTAAACCCGGAAAAATTGAGGAATTGATTAACTTTTCATGTTCTGCTTTGGCTAAAATTATACCGCCGCGTGGACCACGAAGCGTCTTATGTGTGGTAGACGTAACAAAGTCTGCATATGGCACAGGGTTGGGGTAAAGATTTGCAGCAATTAAGCCAGAGTAATGTGCCATATCTACCATTAAATATGCGCCAATTTTATCGGCTATTTCACGAAATTTTTTAAAGTCTATTTCTAGTGAATAAGCAGATGCTCCAGCGATTATTAGTTTTGGCTTATGAGTTAAGGCGAGTGTTTCAACCATATCATAGTCAATTGATTCGGAATCATTTAAGCCATAACTAATAAAGTTAAATAATTTGCCAGATAAATTAACTGGTGAGCCGTGGGTTAAGTGTCCGCCATGCGCAAGCGACATTCCCAGAACCGTATCACCCGGTTTTAATACCGCAAAATATACCGCCTGATTGGCTTGTGAACCTGAATGTGGCTGCACATTAGCATATTGTGCTCCAAATAATTGTTTTAAACGGTCAATTGCCAACTGTTCAACCTTGTCGACATATTCACAGCCACCATAGTAACGCTTATTTGGATATCCTTCGGCATATTTATTGGTTAATACTGAACCTTGAGCCTCCATAACCGCTCGCGATACATAATTTTCTGATGCGATTAATTCAATATGATCTTCTTGACGGATGCGCTCTTGCTCCATATAACCAAATAATTCACTATCTTTGGTTTTAATTGAGTCATTAAAATTCATCATGTTGTATTTTCCTAAAATAAAGATTCTTTAATTGTAGCACTATTATGAATACTACTATGGTTGTTACTACTATTATTATTCTTATTAGGATTACTATTGTAGTTATCATTAATACTATTTATTCTACCATATTTATCATCAAAACGTACAATATCATTTTCATCTAAATAATGCCCGCATTGTACCTCAATAATTACCAGGTTTTTATCGGTTCTATTTTCTAAACGATGAATTATTTGAGCCTCAATATAAGCTGATTGATTAGCGGTTAATTCAAAAACCTGGTGCTCCTTTCCTTTGGTGACTGTGGCTATACCTTCGACTACCACCCAGTGCTCGCTCCTATGATTATGCATTTGTAAAGACAAGGCTGCGTGTGGTTTTATTTCTAAACGCTTAATTTTATAAAAATGTCCCTCACCCAATATGGTATATGTTCCCCACGGGCGATGCGCAGTTTGGTGTAGTTCAAAAGTATGATGCTGCATTTTTTTTAATTGTTCAAAAATTATTTTTACATTTTGGGCGTTATTTTTATCCGCAACTAACACCGCATCTGCAGTATCTACAATAATTAAGTCTTTAATATCAACTCCGGCAATAATGCGGTTAGTTGAATAAATTAGGCAGTCTTGAGTATTATGCAAAATACTCTCGCCAATAACTGCATTATTATGCTTATCCTTAGGCAGGGTTTGGGCGATTGACAGCCACGAACCAATATCTGACCAGCCAATTGAACAGGGTAATACAGCGGTTTTATTGCTTTTCTCTGCTAATGCGTAATCAATAGAAATATTTTCTGACTGTGAAAATAGTTTTGGGTTAAGGTGTGTGATTTTGCTTTTGCCAAGAGTGTCGCTGGGTGAATTAATTAGACAGTTATTGGTTGCGTTTAGTAAGTGTGGGGCATATAATTCAAGCTCATCTAAAAAGGCAGCAACTTGCCCGCAATACATGCCAGAATTCCATAAATAATTTTTGGAAGCCAGGTAGGAGTGAGCGCGCTCTAGATCTGGTTTTTCTACAAAGCGCGCTATAGCATAGCCGTCGCCTATTGGGCGGTTGATATCAGCCTCAATGTAACCGTACCCAACTTCTGGGTATTCTGGAGTTATGCCAAAAGTAACAATATACCCCTGTTTAGCAATTAAAGCTGCTTGTTTGACTGCTTGGTTGAATTGCTCAGAATTAGTAATTAGGTGATCTGCAGGTAAGATAAGAATGGTTTCATCTTTTGAATAGTTTTTAGCAATAAATAAACATGCAGCAGCAATTGCTGGAGCAGTATTCCTGCCATATGGTTCTAAAATAAAGTCACACCTAATATTATCATCATTTACCGCTTGATATTCATCTTGCATTCTAAAATGAACTTTTTCATTAGTTACGGTAACTATAGCATTTACATTATCCAATTTGGCAGCGCGTAAAAATGTGTTTTGGAGTAAGCTGTGTCCATCCGCAAGTTTGATGAATGGTTTAGGGTCTAATTGACGCGATACAGGCCATAGTCGCGAACCAGAACCGCCCGAAATAATTACAGGAATCATGCTAATTTATCCTAGAAATGCTCATCTTGCATGATTATACCATGTAAGTAATTAATTGGTTGTTGTACAGTTTAAGAATCTTAAGTTAAGTTGCATAAGTGCATAAGTAGGGGAAAAAACAGAATATGATGAAAATTAACTAAGTAAAAAAATGGTATAATGCGTCCATATATCATATAACATAATATAATGCGTACATATGACAATATTAATATTTAAAATTAATGCTAAAAGATGAGTGATTTTGCAAACTAAGACAAATAACATAGATAATAAACTAAATAATCCGAATAATTCAAGTCTACATTTACAGTTAGAACAATTACCACCCTTGAGTTTATATATCCACATTCCTTGGTGTGTTAAAAAGTGTCCATATTGTGATTTTAATTCACATAACTTAAAAGGTCAGACATTGCCCGAAGCGAATTACATTGCTGCGCTTATTGCTGATTTAGAGCAGGCGCTGCCTTTAATTTGGGGGCGGTGTATTCGCACTATTTTTATTGGAGGTGGTACTCCTAGCCTATTTAGTGGTGATGCGATTAATCAGATTATTAGTGCAGTCAGAAAATTAACTCGATTATCGCCATTAGCCGAGGTTACCCTTGAGGCTAACCCCGGTACGGTTGATAATGAGCACATCGCTGACTATTATAAATGTGGAGTTAATCGAATTTCTTTTGGCATTCAATCATTTAACGATAAGCATTTACAAGTTTTAGGCAGAATTCATGGTAAAGATCAAGCAGTTGAAGCAATTAACTTAGCTAAACAATATTTTACTCGAATCAATCTTGATTTAATCTATGGATTACCCAAACAGACTGTTGATGAAGCGTTGTCTGATCTTAATCTGGCGCTTGGTTTTGCAACTACCCATTTATCTTGTTATAATTTAACTATTGAGCCAAATACTGAATTTTTTACCAAGCCACCATCTGGGTTGCCCACAAATGATTTATGTTATATTATGCAAGACCAATTAATTGGTACTTTGCAGACAGCAGGGTTTCATCGTTATGAAACATCGGCTTTTGCCCTAAATTCTGATTTTTGTCTGCATAACCTAAATTATTGGCAATTTGGCGATTATCTGGGTATTGGAGCTGGTGCTCACTCTAAATTAAGCTTTCATGATAAAATTGTTCGGCAAGTGCGACATAAGCATCCGCAGACATATATGAATGATGTGCTGCAGGGAACGCATCTTGTTGAAGATAAACCTGTTGGCATAACCGAATTACCGTTTGAGTTTATGCTAAACGCTCTACGGCTAGTGGACGGGTTTGAGAGTAATATTTTTGTTGAGAGAACTGGTTTAAGTTTAAGTATGGTTTTGAAGCGGCTAAACTATGCTCAAGAAAAAGGTTTGATTAAGCTCACTCATGGTAAAATTGTTCCCACTAAATTAGGGCAGGACTTCCTTAATGATTTATTAATATTATTTTTAGAAGAATAAAATAATGAAACAAATTATTCATACAAATGAAGCGCCTCAGGCAATTGGTTGTTATTCACAAGCGGTAAAAGTTGGAAATATAGTTTATTTGTCCGGGCAGATTGGGTTAGAACCCTCCACTATGATTTTGGCGGATGGTATTCAAAATCAAACTCGGCAGATGTTTAAAAATCTAGCTGCGGTAGCTGATGCTAGTGGCGCTAGTTTAAGTCATATTGTGAAATTGACTATTTATCTGACTGATATGAATAATTTTTCAGTTATCAATCAGGTTATGGCTGAATTTTTTAATGAGCCGTACCCAGCTCGTGCTGCAGTAGGCGTTAAAGAACTTCCACGAGGCGCTGTGGTTGAGGCTGATGCTGTTTTGGTGATATGAACTTCAGTGCTTTAACTGTAGCTGCAAAATTTGCAGATATCTATTAATTAAAATCCAAGCTATAATTTGCTCTGCTAGTGCGGTTAAGTGAATTACTCAATCTAAATGGAGTAATTTCTAGGCGTAGTTTATAGCATTAGGTGATGCCAGGTATTTGATAACTCAAAAGGTTAAATCAAAAGATTATGGCACTTATTTTGGTTAATAAATACTATCTAACATGATGTAATAACAAATAATTGTAATAATACAAAATGTAGATAGCAGCATTTTTTGGGAACAGATAGGAACAGGATTTATGACAGCACAGCCACGTATATTAACAAATATACCTTATTCAGAGCTTTCAATTGGGCAAAGCGCAAGCTTAGTAAAACAATTAACTAGTAAGGATATAGCGCTGTTTGGCTATATGTCCGGTGATTTAAATCCTGCGCATTTTAATCGTGAATATGCCCAGAATACTGTATTTAAGGATGTAATTGCGCATGGTATGTGGAGCGGGAGTTTGATTTCTACCGTTCTGGGAACTCAACTACCTGGTCCAGGTACAGTGTATTTATCACAAGCGTTAAGGTTTTCTAAACCAATTTATGTTGGAGATGAAATTACTACTA
>JAUPUP010000199.1 GCA_030917485.1 Pseudomonadota bacterium | reverse complement strand
TTTTTAAAATAGATGATGAAAGTATATATGAGACTAGATCAAATATAGATGATAGCATATCTCATCAAGATACACATGAAACTTTTACAAATGGATCTATCGCAGAGATTAAGCAAATAGTAAATATGCTAGACGATATAGAGCAAGGTTTCTTCCATGAAGAATATCACATAACTTTTTATGAGGTTTATTCTGCTATTAGACACTGTAAATACAATGATTTTCCAAGCATTCATAGTGATATTGACGATGAATTTAGAGATAGTTATAGGCGTGGTGTCGTCAACAACAATTTGGCTGATGTGCCTAAGTTTAATTTTTTGGAGTTTAAAGCTAAATCTAGTGGTGTGCGAAATCCAAGTAAACATTCTATCATATTTTACAAGCTTGAGGGTGAGTATCGTATTCTAATTAAGCCAAATATCCAATTAAGTGAATATCGTAGAAAGTATGATCCAAGTAAGATAATGGGTAACCACCCATTGAGGATTGGTAATAGCAAAGCAGTTAAAACGTTAGGTATAGAAATAACCATGTCTAATGCTAAAGAATTAGTGAGCATTAAACAAGTAGTTACTGGTAAATTATACAATCCTTATCCGGAGGATGGAATTACCTCTACAGATGATAGTTATATAAATCAGATGGTTAATGATGGGTATGGTTTGGTTATGTATAAAAAAGTAAAGGTCAATAGTTCTGATAGAGTTTTTGTTCAGGACTATTTAGGGGAAAGTTTGTTAATCCACTTACAATTAAATAAATTTAGCATAGAGCAGAGGCTTAAAATAATTCAGCTTCACTGGGAGAAAATTTACTTTGATATGCTCATCTACCATGATACTAAGCTTGATAACGTTTTATTAGAGAGTAATAAAATTGATAAAGTTCATGTTATAGATTTTTTTCATATGGATGCTAGATACCTTCCTCATCGAGAGGTTTTTGAAAGATTAACTTCGCAAAAACAGATTGAGAAAAGTCATGTTTTTCAATTTCTTTACCTGTATTATAAAATATATCAAAATGATGTTGTATGCGTTGATAGTGAAGTTGATGATGTTGATCGGCAGGAATTAGGACAGATAAATGAGCTAAACTTATCCAAGGGGAATCCATTTGCTGAGCCATTACAGAGGGCGTGGAGGTGTGAGCTTGAGTGGGAGGAATGTAAAAGGGAAGTCAATAATATATTATATCCTCATCAATATGTTGGTCCGGTTGGTGGAGGTGAGTCAAGCTTTGCTGAGCCTATAAGGATATATGTTTAGGTGTAAAAGTTTGTCTTGCATAGCAGAGTAGATTATTTGTTTGGTGGGTAGTTTACTTTTTATTATTTAACATTACACTGTTGTAATGAGTGGCATAGTCTTTATAAAATGCTAATTCGGGATAACAAATTTATTAAAAACTTAACAAATTACAGTTCTCTAGATTAATTGATAGCTTACTTGTTGATAATTGGTATCCAATTAATATCGACATGCGTGTATGCAAAAATTTTTAATAACTCTGCTTTGTATCAGGACTTTAGCTATATTATTGGAGATTATTTAGATTCGGAACTAGAGTACAAAGGTTTTGGTGGATGTGCTGATGATTTATTTAATAATGAATACAAAGTTGCCGCTTCTATGGAGCTTATGATGTGGATGAGAATGGCAGGTAAGCGTCACCAGCAAGGTGAGAGTTCGCCGGTTTTCTCACTAATTTGCAATAAATACAACGAATATATAGAAAATGGCAATTTAATTGCCTGGGGTAAGGTCATTTGTAGATTAACAGCCAGGCTTATAGGCGCAGGTCGCGATCGTGAAAGAATAGCTGAGGCTATTGCTTTTCTTTCACGGCATCCTCGAATTCAAACTGTGATGAAAAAAAATGGTATTGTTTCGCATCTGAAGTGTATTCTTACAGATATATATTCATCTCCCCAAATTAAGGAATACATTGGGGAAGCAATTCGTAATATTGGAGGTAAAAATAAAAATTCAAAGGATGCTGTTAGTGCAAATTCTCTTTATCGTAATGATGGATCCGATAAAAGCAAACCTTATAATGACCAGCATAAAGAAACAAGCGTTGATGTTCCTGTATATAATGTCATTACAATTCCTAACTTAGGAATTGCAAGGGACGATGCTATTGTTTCCTCTGCTCCGTCAGGCCACTACTATAAAGGCTCTGATGACCGTGCTACTGCAAATTTCTATAATAAAAAACCTGGAGTAGTAGATTCTGTAGCTGCTGTTGATACTCCGAAGCCGAATAAGCCTGGAAAAACTAATCCGATAGCTATTAATAGCGACAATGCTGGTGTACGTCGTCAGAGAGCGGTTGTCGGTAGTAGTTTTGATGAAAAGTACTTCGATAATAGGAATAGTGCTCCTATGAGGAGAGCTGGCGTTAATAATATTCAATTTAGGCAAAAATTCCATAACAAATCTGGATTTTTACAAATGGATAAGAATGGCAGACCTATATACAAATAAATGATTTGGATAAAAATGCTGTGAAAATTAAGCTGTTCTACTGACTGTTCTATTTTTGTCGGAAAGTAAGCTAATGCTTGCACTTGAATTTGTTATAAAAATTTATATGGAGATAAAAAATGACTACTGCTATTAATTTAAGTGGTTACGGTAAATTTAATGTTACCAGAGTTACAAAAATGTTAAATGCAGCTAATAAAGAAGAAGCAACAAAACTTGGTAAATTTGATCGGTTTGCTGAATCATTTAGATGGAATAAAAAATACGATAAACTATGCGTATTATATGATGATTTGCATGCAGGTATTGACTCTGAGTCAACTGCTCCCGAGGCTAAACAAGAATCTAATCTAAATCGAATAGTAATTTTTTATAGAATGGAGCAGTTAGCTAA
>JAUPUP010000198.1 GCA_030917485.1 Pseudomonadota bacterium | reverse complement strand
TTTTTAAAATAGATGATGAAAGTATATATGAGACTAGATCAAATATAGATGATAGCATATCTCATCAAGATACACATGAAACTTTTACAAATGGATCTATCGCAGAGATTAAGCAAATAGTGGATATGTTAGATAATATAGATCAAAGTTCTTTCAATAAAGAATATCGCATTACTTTTTATGAGATTTATTTTGCGATTAAACACTGTCAAGTCAACAATTTAACAGATGTTGAAGTGGTTGGTGAGGTATTTAAAAAAGTATATAAGAATTATATCGTTCTGGATTCAAAGGATGTGCCCAAGTTCGATTTTCTGGAATTTCAACCAAAGTTTAGTAAACACAACCCATATAAGCATTCAAAGATATTTTACAAGCTTGAGGGTAAGTATCATATTCTAATTAAGCCAAATATCAAAGTTAGTGCATCATATGTTTCAAAAAATAGTTGTCAATATTCTCTATCTTCACTACGTGATGAGCCGCTGAGAGCGGGTGGAAACAAGATAGTTAAAACATCGGGTATAGAAATAATATTGTCTGAAGATAAAAAACTAAAGAATATTAAACAAGTTGTTACTGCTAAGAGTTTCCCCAATGAGCGCGAGGATTACATGGAGGTAATGTCTCTTACTGATGATGGAAACGAAAGGACTAAAAGCCTCTTTGCTGGGGATGTACATGAAAGACAGACAAAGTCTCTTACTGATTCTGGGTATATAGATCCGGTAAAGTCTTTTGTTGATGCTGGATATAGATTAGTTTTCTATAAACATGCAACCAAAAACATGCAGGGTTATCCCGCTGTTTTGGTTCAAGACTATCTAGGTGAAAATTTGTGGGTATTATTAAAATCAAATAAATTCACACCTGAGCAGAGACTCAAAATAATTGAGCTTCACTGGAATCAAGTTTCGATTAATATGCGCAAATACAATGATACTAAGCTGGATAACGTCGTATTAAAGAGGAATAATAAAACTGGTTTTGGTTATGAACTTAATATTATAGATTATGCGGGTAGAGCCTTTAGATATATGCCTAATAAAACTCTCTATGAGACATTTTCTGGAAAATCGCGGAGAGAGAAACTTCATATTTTTCAATTTATCAATATGTATTACCAAATATGGGAAAATTATACTGAAGATGTTGCTAATACTACTTATTCTAATGACGGGAGTGTACGTACGCTAAAGTTATCGAGGAATAATCCATTTGCTGAGTTATTACAAAAAGCTTATCTATGTGAGCTTGAGTGGAAAGATTGTAAAAAGGAAGTTAATAAGATATTGTATCCTCATCAATATGTTGGTCCGGTTGGTGGAATTGAGTCAAGCGCTGTTGTTGACACACCACGCGTATACGTTTAGGTGTAAAAGCTTGTCTTGCATAGCAGAGCAGATTATTTGTTTGGTGGGTAGTTTACTTTTTTATTATTTAACATTACAGTGTTGTAATGGGTGGTATAGTCGTTATAAAATGCTAATTTGGGATAAGAAATTTATTAAAACGCCAGTTCGACACATTAATATAATCCAATAGCTTGCAAAAGCTGAGTTTCCTGGTTGTTAAATTTTATTTGTGGTTTATTCGGTTTCCAAGTGTATGCAATAATAGTAGTAATGTAATAAACACCGGCATTGATAACACTTCTATGGCGAGAATGCTCAAGATGTAGAATATTTTTCATAATGTTATAAACAGATTCAATTAATGACCTTTTTTTCAACAATATTTTATCCCAAATTTCCAGTAATCTATTTTTCATATTTTTACGTATTCCTGTTACTAAAATTAAGCCTTTATTTAGGAGTTGAAAAAATTCTTTTTTACCAATATATCCTTTATCTGCGAATATTTTGCCTACCAGATCTTTCATCATTATTTTGCCAGCCTTTAAGTCATTTTCTGCTCCATGAGTAATTCTGCACTTAATAATGTTACCCATAAAGTCACAAATTATATGTAATTTAAAACCGTAAAACCATCCCATGCTTGATTTCCCCAATGTAGCCACAAATTTAAATACTTTATGTGAATTTGTTCGTTTATTATTACACACTCTAAGTGGTGTAGAATCTATATAACCTGCACCATTAAATTTAACTTGACGGTACTGTAAATATAAAGCTGCTAACCATGCAACATCTTTAATTCGTTCTACAAATCTATTGTAGGAAGGTAACCCAGGAAAATCTTTTTTATAATTACAGCACATTTTTATTAAATAATAATGTTTTAAACAATCAAATCTTGAGAAATGATAATAAACTAATATTGTCAATATCTCAGACAGATTTAATCCAACAGTATCTATCTGGATAGTTTTACCTGTTCCAATTAAGTGCATGTTTAAACTTGCAACAATTTTTCTGCAAAAATCATCTATTTCAACGTATAATTCTGTCAGGTCTGTCATTTGGTATTCCTTTGTAAATATTGAGATTAAAAGGTTGAAGTTTTAAAACTCAATTATACCAAGTGATTTGACCTCTCTTCAAAAAATCTTAACAATTACAATGTTCTTATTCCTTTATTTCTTCGAACTGGCGTTTAAAAACTTAACAAATTACAGTTCTCTAGATTAATTGATAGCTTACTTGTTGATAATTGGTATCCAATTAATATCAGCAATGCGCGTAGGCAAAAATTTTTAATACTCTTACCTTGTATCGGAACTTTAGCTAAATTAGTTATAACGTTCTCGTGTAGACATTTGATGTATAAGAGTTTTTAAGTGGAATGTGGAATGTTATCTTGTGGCTGCGCTTATAGCTGACTTAACAGTAGGCAAATTTACCTTTGCTAATTGTAATTAAATATGACCAAGTCCAGCTTTAGCTTAGCAATTAAACCAAAGACAAAGGTTATATTTAAGAATAGTATCAAAAAATCTTTATCTATGCTACTATGTATGAATTATAATTATGTGTATAAAATTAACTTGCTTGAAAATTTAGAGGTATAGCAACACGATGAGATTTTTAGATGTTAGGACAGATTTTGCGTTTAAGAAAGTTTTTGGCAGCGAAGATAGTAAGGTAAGATTAATATCTTTTTTAAACTCTGTGATTGAGTTTGAGAACAATGCCCAAATAAAAGACTTGGTAATTGTTGATCCGTATAATATTCCGCTGCTTAAAGGCATGAAAGATACCTTTGTAGATGTTAAGGCGGTGCTAGATAATGGCACAAAAGTTATTATTGAGATGCAAGTGTTAAATCACACTGGACTTGAAAAGCGAGTTTTATATAATGCAGCTAAGAACTATTCCACTCAATTACTAGAAGGTGAAAAATATCACCTTTTAAATCCGATTATTGCATTGACGATACTTGACTTTACTATGTTTGAAGATTCAGACAAGGTCATTTCAAATTTTAAACTTTTAGAGAAAAGAGACTTTATAAACTATACTGATGACTTGGAAATGATTTTTATTGAGTTGCCTAAATTTAATAAGAGTTTGGAAGAGTTAGTTGATATTAAAGATCAGTGGATATATTTTATTAAAAATGCGGGTAGTTTAGAGTTTATTCCAGACAATATGTCTGAACCGGTTAACTCAGCTTTTGCAGTGAGTAATACTGCTGGATTAAGTGCACAAGAGCTAGAGATTCAGTATAAAAAGAAAGAATTTATTGCCGTTCAAAAGTCTATTTTTGAAGCAGATGAATTAAAAACCAAGGAGCTTATGGCAGCTAGAGAAGAAGCTCAGATAGCCAAACAAGAAGCTCAGATAGCCAAAGAGGAGGCTCAGATAGCTAAAGAAAAAGCTCAAATTGCAAGGGCAGAAGGTAGGCATGAAGGTATGCAAGAAGTCGCAAAAAAGTTATTAAGCTCTGGTATGGATGAATCTGCTGTAGCAGCAGCTACAAATTTAAGTTTAGAGCAGGTGAAATCTCTGTAATTCTAACAGGTTTTTTATGGGGTCACTATAACTGATTTAGCAACTTAACACAAACTTATTCCTTGTTCTTTCGTGCATATGCTGGCAGTAACCGCTGAGTAGTAACAAAAAAATAATATTTATTACGTTTTTAATAAATTTCTTATGCCGAATTGGTGTTATAAAGGTAATTCGAATTTATCAAAAATATGATAAAATGCCCCATATACCATTTAGAATTTAAAGACAAAGATAACAGTTAATAATGGTTTAGTATATTAATATTAGAATTGTTTAGAAAGTTAAGTTATGTCATCCCAACCCCAAGCAATATTTAGTTTAGATAAATTATATGTTAAAGATATTTCGTTAGAGTTACCTAATGCGCCTAAAATTTTTCTTAATCGGGAGCAGCCCAATATTGAGTTAAATTTGAGCTTTAATTCAGAACAGTTGGATTCGGGAATATATCAAACTGTGCTTCATGCTGTTGTAAACGCAAAAGTTGGTGGAGAGCAAATGTTTTTGATTGAAATAGATCAAGCGGGGATTTTTCAGATGAAGAACATTCCTCAGGAACAGATGGAATTATTGCATAATATTGAATGTCCTAATATTTTATTTCCTTATCTGCGTGAGGCAGTTAGTGATTTGAGTACTCGTGCAGGGTTTATTCCTGTGGTATTGGCACCAGTTAATTTTGCGTTTTTATATCAACAAAAACAGCAGGCACAAGCAGGATCTGCAAATAATACAATAAACTAGATAAATTAACCAAACTAAAACAGTCTTAATTGCCATAATTCTTGATTGTCGCACAATAGAGGCAAAATAGAGAATAGAAGATATAAAGATAGTAAGAGATAATAAAATAATATAAAATATGGCACATTCCAGGATTGAAAGACAAAGAGTATAGATGCAGATTAATCAAATAGGTATTTTGGGTGCTGGCTCTTGGGGGTCGGCTTTAGCTATTGCTATGAGTCATATTGCGCCGGTGCTGCTTTGGAGCCGAAACAGCAGTCAGATTGAAAGTATCAATGTTGATCGGGTTAATCCTCCATATTTGGATAATGATATATTATTTCCGGCAAATATTACTGCAACAACTGAATTTAATCAAGCATTAAATTCTGAATTAATTATAATTGCCACTCCGAGTTCAGCTTTGCGTGATATATTTTCTCGAATATTAAGCGTATATTCGGCAGATAATGTTGTAGACAATACTACGGCTAAGACTGCTAATGTTGCCGCTTTTGTTTGGGTGTGTAAGGGCTTTGAACCTGGTACTGGATTATTACCGCATCAAATTATTCAGGAAATCATTCCGCCGTCTTGGTCTAATATTGGGGCATTGCTTGGACCTTCTTTTGCACGTGAAGTGGCGCTTGGGATGCCTACCGCGATTAGCCTGGTTAGCAAGAACTTGCAGTTTGCTGCTGCGTGGGCAAATAAGCTAAAAAACATTCCTAATTTTAGAGTATATGCTCATGATGATGTTATTGGTTCTGAAATCGGTGCGGGGGTTAAGAATATAATGGCAATTGCAGTTGGTATTAGCGACGGATTAGGTTTAGGCTATAACGCCCGTGCCGCTTTAATTACCCGCAGTTTACATGAATTGGGGCGTTTGGTTGAGTGTTTGGGTGGTAAATCGACAACTATTTACGGCTTAACTGGGGTTGGAGATTTGATTTTAACCTGCACCGGAGACTTATCTCGCAATAGAAATGTTGGTTTAGAATTGGCTAAAGGTCATAAAATTGAGATGATTTTAAACAAATTAGGGCATGTTGCAGAGGGGGTAAGTGCAGCCAGAGAAGTTTACAATATTAGTCGGCAATTAAAGCTGGAAATGCCTATAGTTGATACCGTATATAAAATTATTTATGAAAATGCAGATATTACTCAAAGTGTAGCTGCATTATTAAGTAGAGAGCCCAAGCTTGAATTTGATGAAATATACTCTTCGTCTTTGAAAGCTGGACTTTGTCATATTTTATAAATTGCTCCTCATGTACTAATTTGTACATGTCGTCGCAATTTATTGCAATATTCCTAGTCCAACATTCAAATACTTTGAGTATATACTCTTAGTCTTTCAATTCTGGACTGTGTCATATCTTATAAGTAAGTGAGTAGATAAATGAAAAAATTATTATTAAAAATTATGTTTAGCGGGTGCATAACCTTAGCATCTGTATCATGTTATGCCAATGGAATTGATGCCTTAGATAAGTTTTTGCAGAATCAAAATAGCACGGTGAGCGCTAGTTTTAGTCAAACTGTGTTTGGAGTTAAAAAAAACCGTGTAACTAGCGGAGTTATGGAGATTTCTCGTCCGAATAAATTTCGTTGGGAATATGTTACGGATGGGCAATTAATTGTTAGTGATGGTAAGACCATCTATATTTATGACAAACCATTGAAACAGGTCACTGAGAAGAAACTCACCCAGTCATTGGGTAAATCGCCAGCGCTTTTATTAGCTGGTGGGACTAATATCAAGCATGATTATACTGTTACTAATCTTGCACAATCTGACGGTTTGGAGTGGGTTAATTTAACTCCAAAGAATAGTTCTGATAATAACGGATTTAAGCAAGTTCAGATTGGGTTTAATTCTGGGGCTAATAGCCTGGCGCAGATGAAGTTTATTGATAATTTTGATAATAAAAGCACTATAGTTTTTACCAATGTAAAGAGTGGGATTAATATTCCGGCTTCTGATTTTACTTTTAGTCCGCCAGCAGGAGTAGATGTAATTAAGAACTAATTAGTACCTTATAAATTTCTGTGTCCTGTTAAACCAATATGTTACTACTCAGCCTATATCACTGATAACTGTGTCATACAGTTAAAGTAGCTACTTTCGGCATAAGAAACATGAATAAAGTAACCGCAGAAACTGCGTTTGCGCAATCCTCATGTACTTGTTGTACATTCCTGTTGCTTTGTTTAACCTATCCCTTGTTCTTTCGTGCATATGCTGGCAGTAACCTCTGAGTAGTAACACCAATATAAGTGGTACACTGGCCTGTTACTACTGGTATTTCCTCCATTAAATATCTAATATGAAGGAATTGCAATAAATTGGTTTACAATTAGAGAGTTAATGCAAAACTCAGGTTAATTTGGATTAAAGGTTATGGTTTTTAGTGTGACAGTGATAAAAGCATAATATTATTATTTAGTAACAAGTTTGGTATATTATTTATAGGTGGTGGAGATGATTGTTGGTCAAGGTGGAACTAAGGAACTTAATAAAACTGCTAGTAGGATTTCTAAGGAATCTAATCAGGATAGTCAAATAAAGAATGAATCTGCAACTCAAATTTATGCTCTAAGTGTAGCTAGTAACCAGAAAATTATAGATAAATGCGAGAATTTTATAGCTGAATTAAAAGAAAGCAAAAAATATCAAATTAGCTACAACGGGTTTAAAAAATTAATTAAACAATGGGGTTTTAACAGGAGTATTCAAACTACAGCCTCGACACATGAGCGCTATTATTCAGAAGAGCTAAATTTGATGGCTAGGGTTGTTACCCCTAAGGATAAAACTGCACCTCTAAGTTATTATTTGATAGATCAGTTATGTCATGCGCTTAGTGATAAAATTTTAACTTTACAATATGAAAACTTAACTGAATCTAATAAAGTTACCAATGTTAGCACCAGTGGAGGTAGAAAAGTTACGAGCAGTCCTCAATCTTTTCATTCCAGAATAGCTACTAAAAAAACTTTTGGCTGTAAGAATATTGGTTATGGTGATCGTTTTGTGGCTGATATCACTCAGTCAACCCCTACTGTTAACTCAGAAATAGAGGAAAATGATAGCGAAACTCTGGATTTATTTATGCAGGTAATTCAGCCAGGTAAGCCTAGACTTATAAGCATTAATATTTTAGGGCAGCGTAGTAAGGCATCAGAGGTTGTGAGCCATAAGCGGAGATGGCTTCAGTCACACAACATTCTTTCCGAAACTAGCAGTGTTGAATTGTTGACAAAATTGCCATTAGCACAGATTCATAAAGTATTTGAAAATGATTTTCTTTTAAATACCTATGAATTCAATCGGATTTTCTTTAAAGAAGAGTTAATGTCCTTATACAAAAAAAACCCCCAATTATTTAAGCTCCTCTATCAATCTTTTTATTGTCGTAGAGACGGTAATGAGGTTGACATACAAAAATATGTTAAAGAATTAGAACGAGTTAGTTGTGGCCTGCTGTTGTGCGCACGAGTTTATCTGGATCGAGGAGAATTAGAGTTGGCATTGGATTATTTGCAGAAATTATACGATAAATTGCCAGCTCAGGAGAAATGGTGTGTTGCTGCTTCATATGCCCAGATAGGCAATAAAGAAAAATGTTTTAGTCTCTTAGTCGATGCTGTCCAGGATAAAACCTTACTTGAAGACGAAGTAATGCAGATGAAATTTAGTTTGATGAAGTATCGTTATTTCTTAGATAAAGAAATTGATACGCAACTACGTATGGATTTACGTAACAGTGGCGGTAGGGAACATATATGTTTTTTGCTTGTATTAGATATTTTGGAGTATAAGATTAATTTAAATAAAGTAATAGATAGAGATTATGCAAAATTAACAAAAGCTGTCGAAGGTTTATGGAATCTACACGTAGAGAACCCCGATTTTTATCAACCAGCATTAATTTTGGGGTTACTCTATAAACATGGAATATATGTAGATCAGAACTTGTCATTAGCGGTCGAGTTGTTTAGTTGGGTATTACATTTATCTCCTGATAACTCTGCTGCTTTATTAGAGTTGAGTGAAATTTGGATAACTCATAAATCTCTTGCTTCGAATAAGAATTATGCAAGAAATTATGGATTGGTTTTGTTGAAGCAGGCAGTTATAACGTCCAATTTCATTCAGCTACAACCGATATTTAACCGAGCGTGTGCTATAAGCTGTAAATTAAATGGCAAAGAAATGCAAGAGTTACAGTTGGTTATCGCTGAACAACTTATGGTAAAAATTGGTGGTGAGTTGATGGCGCCTATATTCCAGAGGGCTGCTGTTTATTTTTATAATCGAAAGTTACCATATGACAAAAGCGATCCTGATATTGGAATAATACAATTCATTGTAGAAGTTGCATCACGTGGCAAGCTTGTTCCTTTAAAATGTCAACCAGGCAATTTTAAGAAATCTACCATGTCTGTTGAGGATTATTTTTGTAGCTTAATTGATATGGTTAATAAGGACCCTAATATGCTTAACAAGGATCGTGATGACAGGATAACTTATAACCAAATGCTTGAGTTTGAATTGAAATTTACTAACTGGTTATGGTCGTTGGCAAGTACAGTGGGCTTGGTGTTATGTCTTATATTGATTGTCTATGTGATAGAAAAGATTCGTCAGGTTTCAGATAATTCAAGTGCCTGATTTACTCAGTAATCATAATCAGTGGTAGAGTTAAGATATCCGCACTGGTGTCTTGAGTTGGGCGATTTATTTGCGCGTGGAAAGAGTTTTTGAACTTTTGATCTGGTGGAGTGGGTAACTATGGGGGTGGGTAATTTTAAAAATACGAATTGATCTAAATCTGAATCTGCAAAATAAAGGATAAAAAATCTTTAATCACAGTGAGGTATAATTTTTCATATCCATTTCAGGACAATCTTCATATTTTTATTACATATAAAACACATGTGCTAAGCCACATGGTAATATTATGGCATACGTGATATGCAACATGGCATATAATTATCGTTAGTAACAAATAGGGCTCAAATATGAAGCATAAAGTTCGGCACATTCATTTTATCGGCATAGGCGGGGTTGGTATGTCAGGTATTGCCGAGGTTCTCTATAATCTTGGTTATAAAGTATCTGGTTCGGATGCTGTTGGTAACTATAACACTGAACGTTTAGCTGAAATTGGGGTGAAGATATTTATTGGGCAGAGCGCGCTTAATCTGGATGATAGTGATGTTGTTGTGACTTCAAGTGCGATCAAGGAGGATAATCCAGAGTTGATTGCAGCGCGTGAATTGGGTATTACCATAGTGCCACGGGCAATGATGCTGGCTGAATTAATGCGGTTTAAATATGGTATTGCTATTGCTGGCACTCATGGTAAAACTACCACCACTAGTTTATGTACGGAAGTTCTCAGTCAGTGTGGGCTTGATCCTACTTTTATAATTGGTGGCAAGCTTGCGGTTACTGATTCTAATGCTAAATTAGGTGCAGGTGATTATTTGGTTGCTGAAGCGGATGAATCTGATGCCTCTTTTTTACATTTAAACCCGTTGATTGCAGTGGTAACTAATATTGATTTAGATCATATGGATACTTATGATCATGATGAAGAAAAACTCAAACAGACTTTTATAGATTTTTTACATCGTTTGCCTTTCTATGGGCAGGCTATTTTGTGTAATGAAGATGAAAGAATTAAGTCTATTTTGCCATTAATTAAACGTCCCATGATTACCTATGGCTTAACTGCGGATTGTGCTGTTTATGCTAAAGATATTAAAAGCTGCGGCCCTAAAATGCAGTTTACAGTTTGTGTTAAGGAATATAATCTGGAATATCCGATTACTCTAAATTTGCCAGGATTACATAATGTATTAAATGCCTTATCAGTAATAGCCGTTGGTCTTGAATGTGAGGGTAAAATTGAAGATATTGCGGAAGGGTTGGCTAATTTTCATGGGGTAGGCAGACGTTGTCAACATTATCCAGATATTAATTATATGAATAAATGCGCAACTCTAATTGATGATTACGGACATCATCCCAATGAATTAAAGGCAACGCTTAGCGCTTTAAGAGGGGCTTATCCAGAAAAACGTATGGTATTAATTTTTCAGCCACATCGGTTTAGCAGAACTCGTGATTTATTTGATGATTTTATTAGCGTGCTACGTGATGTAGATCAGGTTATTGTTATGGAGGTTTATGCTGCTGGCGAGAAGTCAATACCACTTGCCGATGGGCGTTCACTAGTGCGGGCAATTCGCTTGTTGGGCAATGAAAATGTTGCATTTGCTGAAGATTTGCCTGATGCTAAAGAGATTTTATTTAATATTTTACAGGATGGCGATTTGGTGGTTACCATGGGTGCGGGCAGTATTGGTAAACTAGCACAATTGTTGGTGGATTAGTTTGCAAAATTTTTATTGGAGTTATTGATTGGACTTAAAAATCAAGTATGGCAAGGTTGCTGTGGTGATGGGTGGAGATTCTGCTGAACGTGAAATATCACTAATGAGTGGAGGCGCAGTTTTAAAAGCATTGCTTGATCAAGGGGTTGATGCCTATTCATTTGATCCGTCAATCACACCGATTACTGAATTAGTCACGCAAGGATTTTCACGGGCGTTATTGATGATGCATGGTGAGGGTGGCGAAGACGGAGTTATCCAAGGAGCTCTGGAGCTTTTGCAAATTCCTTACACGGGTTCTGGAGTTATGGCTAGTAGTATAGCTATGGACAAGTATCGTACTAAATTACTGTGGCAGGCATTGGGTGTTCCGGTGGCTAAAAGTCAATATGTGCAGCGCTTAGGTTTTAGCCATGATAGCTTTAAATTAGATACATGTATTAGTTTACCAGTGGTGGTTAAACCGGCTAATGGTGGTTCTACTATAGGATTAAGTCGGGTATATGAAATTGATGAGTTAGCTAGCGCTATTGATTTAGCATTTACTGTCGACAATGCGCTATTAATTGAATCATTAATTACTGGTGATGAGTTTAGTATTACCGTCTGTGACGGTATAGCCTATCCAGTGGTTCAGATAGTCGCGCCTGATGGCAATTATGATTATCAAAATAAATATTTTACTGATGATACCAAATATATTTGTCCGGCTATTTTAGGTTCTGAGCTTTTAGCTGTTATACAAAAATATGCTTTGTGTGGGTATGCTGGAGTTGGCGCGCGCGGAGTAGCGCGACTGGATTTTATGCTGAATGAGCATAATCAAATATTTTTTCTGGAACTAAATACTTTGCCGGGTATGACTGGTCATAGTATAGTGCCTATAGCATATAGGGCGCAAAATATTAATTTTGAGCAATTATGTTTAAAAATTTTGGACGGAGCTACTCTTGATAGGCTTAGATAATGTAAAGTTTATTAACCGCCTAGCTTATCTAATTGGGGGGCTTGCGGTATTTATTTTGATTTTTAGTTTGATAGATTATGGTATAACCAACTGGTTTTTAGTTGAAAATGTTATTATTACTGGAGAAATGAATCATATTGATTCGAAAAGTTTGGTTTATATTGCGCAGGATAAGGTACAGGGTAATTTATTCACTTTAGATATTAATGAAATACAAGAAGATTTTTTTAATATGCCATGGGTAAAACATGTCAACGTTATGCGTGAATTTCCCAACTCGATTTTAGTTGGTTTGTCCGAGTATTCAGCTATTGCTAGGCTTGGTGATGAGGCATTGATTGCTGATGATGGGAATGTGTTTAATGGTGTGGATACTGATAAACAACTGCCGGTTTTTTATGTTGCAGAACAAAATACAAGCGAGGCAATTGCTGATTTTAAATCAATTAATAAGATACTTAGCCATCGCAAGGTAAAAATAACTGAATTGGCTTTAAATGGGTTTGGAATAACTCGCTTTACTTTATCTGCAGAAAGTCCAGTTACACAGCTAAAGGTGGTGATTTGCGGTGTACAAGTTGAGAGTGAGGTTAGACTTTTGGATCAGTATTGGGATAAGCTGTATAGCATAAATCCAGGATTAAATTATATTAATATGTGTTATAAGAATGCGTTTGCTATAAATGAGATGCACCATAACTCGGTAAATGATATGCATACTTCTGGTGCGCATATTCCTACAGCAACAGGCACAAGCGGCAGTAATAGCGGCAGCAATAAGGGAGTGAAAAAATAAAATGGCAAAACGTATGATTTTTAGCCTGGATATAGGTAGTTCTAAAATTGTTTCTATGGTAGGTTCTATTGGGGATAAAGTTGAAATTCAAGGGATTAGCAACTATTATTTTGTTAATAACAGCCGGGTTAATGATTTTATGAATGTTTCTAATGGTGCTATATGTAATTTAGATGCAGTAGAGCGCCAGTCAATGCAAGTGTTGAAAGAGGCGCAGATTAATGCAGACTGCTCTTCTGGTGGCGTTATAGTAAATATTGCTGGGGGCAATTTACGCAATTTGTACTCATCTAGCAAGCTTGAGTTAAAAAATCAGGGTATAACTAGTGATATTATGCACAAATTAATTGATAATGCTCGGCAGGTGCACATTCCTTCTCAGTACGAAGTGCTAGATTTTGAGGTGCAGGAATATCTGCTGGATGATGAAAATTATGCAGTTAATCCAATTCATTTAAACGCTAATACGGTTGAATCGCATATTAACTTGTTTTTAAGTGGCGCTAGTCAAATATCTAATTTACGTAAAATTTTACGTTATAGTGGCTATGAGTTGGCAAAATTAGTACCATCTGGCATTTTATCGGGAATGGCGGTGTTAAATTATGAAGAAAAAGAACTTGGATGTTGCTTAATTGATATTGGAGCTGGCACTACGGATGTGGTTGTGTATGAAAACGGATTTATTCGTTATTTATGTTCGATTCCGGTTGGTGGTGAAAATATTACTCGTGATATAGCTACGGTATTAAAAATTTCGCGTAATTTAGCCGAAGATATAAAATTAAATTATGGTGGAACATCTTATTCCAGTACTACTTCAATTGGGCAAAAATTTGGTGAAGGCGTAGTCCTCACTGACCATAGGGGAGTTAATACTACAATCTCACGTAAGCTATTGATTGATGTTATTTGTGAAAGATTAAAAGATATTTTCGATATAGTTAAATCTACATTATTAAAACAAAAAATTTATGATATAA
>JAUPUP010000197.1 GCA_030917485.1 Pseudomonadota bacterium | reverse complement strand
ATTTAAGTTGAGTAATTGTACTGATCGGGCAATTTCTTTGGGTTCTTCCGGATTTAATGGGTTAGGACGCCCATGCCCAACATCACAAAAAGGGCAGCGACGAGTGCATATATCACCCATAATCATAAAAGTCGCAGTGCCTTTATTAAAGCATTCGCTAATGTTAGGGCAGCTTGCTTCTTCACACACAGTGTGTAGTTTATGTTCGCGCAGAAGTTTTTTAACTTCATTAAACTTGCCGTTAGACGGGATTTTTACTTTAATCCATTCCGGTTTTTTAAGTGGTTCATCCAGTTGCACAAGCTTAATTGGAATTCTTGCGGTTTTTGATTCATCACGATGTTTTATGCCTTGGCTGTTATCCGGTATATTATTTGCTATCATATATATGCTTACGTCCATAGAAGAATTAATTATCCACGGTTAGAATTATAACAGAAATTGATAATTTTATGCCGGCTAAAACTTTTTGAATTTGTGTATATGGAGGTAAGCGTTAAAGTTAGCCTATCCCATTTTGGTTATGACACTATTTATTGAGTAGCTATTCAGAAGGAAAAAAATCTTCACTTAAAATTTGCTCTAGTGACCATGGGCAATTTTTAGGAAAATATTCATCGGGTAATCCAGTTTCAATAATTGCCTCTCTGTAAGCGCTCTTATACGCTTTGGGTAATATTTCATCAATTTTAGATTTTAAGCTAGGATTGTCGTTTAACAATTCGATTAACTCATCACGCTGCTCTTCTATAGTAAATTGCCAACTTTTTCTATTGATGTAATTGGGCTGGTATTGCCACTTGAGTAAGTGCATTAACAACACTCTCAGGCGATTTCTAAGCTCACTTTTCTCGCGTGCGCCCATAATTTGCAATTCCTCACATAGATGTTTAATATCCAACTTATCTAAAGTGTTTTTTTTAATTAGGTTTACCTGTTCCTGTGTCCAAGCATAAAAATCTTTTTCATATAAATTTAATGCTGTCATATGCATACGTCCTGTTATTTATAGATTATGATAGCTGTCTATCATATTGAGAGCATTTATTTTAAAATCTTATTGTAGCAACCATTGTAGCATAATTTTACGGCTTGCCGGATAAAATTGTGGCTAGCTTTAGGTATTCAGCTACGCTTAGGTTTTCCGCACGCTTTTGAATATTAATTCCTAATTTATTTAAAGTTTCTGCTGTAAATAAAGATTTTAAGCTGTTGCTAATAGTTTTGCGTCGTTGATTAAATGCAGTAGTTACCACATGATTGAGTTTTTTCTCATCAATATGCTGCCATAATTCGGCAGGCTTGGGTTTTAAGCGTATAATAGCTGATTCTACCTTAGGAATAGGGGTAAATGATTTATTACTAACTTCAAGCAGCTTATTACAATCAAACCGATACTGTAGCATTACACTTAGTCGCCCATAATCACCATTATCCGGTTTAGCGCAAATTCTATCCACAACTTCTTTTTGCAGCATAAAATGCATATCGCGTATATTATTAAATTTTGCTAAATGGAATAATAAAGGAGTTGATATATTATACGGTAAATTACCCACTATGCGGATTTTTTGATTATTATTTAAAGGTGTTGAATTATTTAAAACATTATTATCTGAAATATTATTACTTAAAAAACGCTCCACATTATAATCAAAATTTAATGCGTCTGCAGCATGAATAATTACCTGATTAGCAAATTTTGTTTGTTGTAAAGTTTGCACAATATCCCGATCTAATTCGATGAGATATAATTGCTTAACTCGCTCAGATAATGGGTGCGTTAAAGCAGCAAGTCCAGGACCGATTTCTACCATGCAGTCATTTAACTGTGGATTAATCAAATTAATAATTTGAGCAATTACATACTCGTCGGTGAGAAAGTTTTGCCCAAAGCGTTTCTTGGCGGTATGCTTCATTGTGCCTGTTTTTTTTGAGTAATAAAAACAGCAATAGCAGTAATAGCGGTGAATATGATGCTCAAGCCTAAACTACCAAATACTTTAAATTTAACCCAGATATCCTCAGGATAGTTAAATGCTATAAACAAATTTATTCCACCCATAGTAATAAAAAATAATGCCCAGGCCAGATTAAGTTTAGCCCAGAATGAATTAGGCAAATGAATTTCTTTGCCCAGCATCAGTTTTATACCATTTTTACCAGCAATTTGCCCAATTAAGAGTGATACTCCCATGATCCAGAATAATAGGGTTGGCTTTAACATTACGAAGGTTTTATTATGTAAAATAATTGTTAAACCACCAAATACAGTAATTAATACGGTGCTAATCCAGGTATTTTTACTAATATGGTTATACTTAAATTTACACAGCAATAACTGTAGCCAACTTGCAACAATACAAATTGCTGTGGCTAAATAAATATTTTTAGTAAAATAGTAAACCCCAAAAAATGCTACTAGGGGCAGCATTTCAAAAAACAAATTATTCTGCATAATACTCTTAGTCTTCTTTCAATACCTATTCTAACTCAAGTTCAGGAGCAACATTCTCTAAAGTTGCGCTTGATTCATTATCACCTTCTTCATTAAGTGAATTATCTTCTCGTTCAACCACACTAGCTAAATCAACCAATAATTCACCTTCGTTTAAATTGATTAATCTAACTCCTTGAGCAGAACGTCCGGTTTTTCTTATGGTATCTACCTTAGTTCTAATTAATACCCCCCCAGTTGTGATAATCATGATTTCATCATCATCTTCAACTAACTGTGCAGTTACTAATTTACCATTACGGTTATTAACAGAAATAGCAATGACTCCTTTAGTGCCACGTTTCGTCTCTCGGTATTCAGATACTGGAGTGCGTTTGCCGAATCCGTTTTCAGTTGCCGTTAATACTTGGGCGTTATCATCATCAGTTGTAAGTAATGCAACTACTTTTGCTGAACTAGGCAGTTTAATTCCCTTTACTCCTCGTGCTACCCGTCCCATATGCCTTACTTCGGATTCATTAAAGCGGACAGCCTGTCCACTATCAGAAAATAACATTATTTCTTGCCTGCCGTCAGTTATTACTACTCCAGCTAGTTGATCATCGTCGTCCAGGTTAATGGCAATGATGCCGCGACTGTTTGGTCTGGCAAAAGCGCTTAATTCAACTTTTTTAACTACACCACGCTTAGTCGCCATAAATACAAATTTGTCTTCCGTAAATTCTTTTACCGGTAAAATACTAGTAATTTTTTCGTCCTGTTGTAGTGGTAACAAATTAATAATTGGACGGCCGCGCGTAGTTCGGCTGCCCTCAGGTAAATTATATACTTTAAGCCAATACATGCGCCCCAGTGTTGAAAAACACAACACATAATCATGAGTATGCGCCATAAACAAACTGTGAATAAAATCATCTTCACGTGTAGTAGCTGCCGCCTTGCCTCTGCCACCCCTCTTTTGAGTGCGGTACTCATCCATTGCCTGGGTTTTTACATATCCTTCACGTGACAGTGTTACTACCATATCCCGTGGCTTAATTAAATCCTCATTGTCAATGTCTGAATCATCCAGAGCGATTTCTGATTTACGCTTACTTCCAAATTGCTGCTTTAACAAATTTAACTCATCAGCTATAATTATGTTTATTCTCGATGGGCTATTCAAGATATTTAATAAGTCTAGAATTATATCCATAATTTCATGATATTCTTTAACTATTTTATCTTGTTCCAGCGCAGTTAAACGTTGCAGACGCATCTCTAAAATTGCCTGAGCTTGCACTTCAGATAAATGATAACCGTCAGATAATAATCCATACAGCGGTTCTAGCCAATCAGGGCGCACATTGTCAGACTCAACACGTTCTAACATTGAGACTACAAGTGCTGACTGCCAACTGCGTTCCATTAGCCTGTTCTTTGCTTCTCCTGGCGTTGCTGATGATTTAATAATCGCAATCATTTCATCGACATTAGCTAAGGCAACAGCTAAGCCTTCTAAATTATGCCCACGTTCTTTGGCTTTTTTAAGCTCAAACACAGTCCGCCGAGTAACTATCTCACGGCGGTGGTAGATAAATTCTTCAATAATTCCCTTGAGATTAAGCAGGCGCGGTTGACCATTTACTAACGCAACCATGTTAATCCCAAAGCTGTCTTGCATTTGAGTGAGTTTAAATAAGTTATTTAAAATTACATTTGCATTTTCATTCCGGCGCAGCTCAATTACCACCCGCATACCGTCTTTATCTGATTCATCGCGAATTTCAGTGATTCCTTCCACGATTTTATCTTTTACTAATTCGCCAATACGCTCGCATAGTTTGGCTTTATTAACTTGATATGGTAATTCATCAATAATAATTGCTTGGCGGTCTTTGGCAATATCTTCAAAATGGGTGCGGGAGCGCATGATTACTCTGCCTCGTCCAGTACGGTAACCGTTATGAACGTCTTTTAACCCAAAAATAAACCCAGCAGTAGGAAAGTCTGGAGCTGGTAAAATCGTAATTAATTCATCAATAGTAATTTGTGGATTGTCAAGTAAAGCCAGACAGGCATCAATGACTTCATTTAAATTATGCGGCGGAATATTAGTTGCCATTCCCACTGCAATACCAGTGCTGCCGTTAATTAATAAATTTGGCAGCTTAGATGGCAATACTGACGGTTCATGTTCACTGCCATCATAATTGGCGGTAAAGCCAACCGTTTCTTTATCAATATCCGCCATCATTTCATGAGCAATTTTAGCCATTCTGATTTCAGTATACCGCATTGCAGCCGGAGAATCGCCGTCAACAGATCCAAAGTTACCCTGTCCGTCAATTAGCGGATTACGCAAAGAAAAATCCTGTGCCATTCTGACAATAGTATCATAAACTGCTGTGTCGCCATGTGGATGATATTTACCGATTACATCCCCAACAATACGTGCTGATTTTTTATAAGGTTTATTCCAATCATTGGATAATTCATACATGGCGTATAATACGCGACGATGTACTGGCTTTAACCCATCTCTTACATCAGGTAGGGCTCGCCCCACAATAACGCTCATTGCATATTCAATATAAGACTGTTTCATTTCAGTTTCAATATTTATATTGATAACGTCTTTCGCAAATGAAGGTGGCAGGAATTCTGGTTGATCACTCATATAAACAAGGCCTTTACAATTTTAATGTTTATTTTTTATTTTATAATTTTTATAATTATTATATATATTTATATTTTATTACGTGTTTCATGGTGTTTGAGAATAGTATAGCAAATTTTGTAATTAGTATAAGCACACATTCTACCATATTGTATAGTGTTTTTGTATGTCTTATTTGGAGCTGCGCGACTAGCAGTATGCGCACATTTAACGATTTGAGCCGGATACCATTTTGAACTCGTAAAACCTGCAGTCAAGAGCTCCGTTAAATAGTGGTATTTTACGGCTGGGTTTTAGGCGGAATAGTTTTGGTAATCGTAAGTCAGCAGTAAAAAAATAGCAATTCCAACCTGCAAAGTTATTTTTTAAATGACTGGCAATTTTGGGATAAAGGCTGGCCAACTCGTCAAGCTCATTTAAGCGCACGCCATAAGGTGGATTGGTGATTATTGTGCCACCACTACTATGGAGCGGGCATTGCACATCTAAAAAATCTAGGTTGGTAAATTCTACATATTCACGTAATTTTGCATGCTGAAGATTTTGGGTAGCCTGGATGATAGCTTTCGGGTTAATATCATTAGCGTATATTTTTAAATTTGGGTCTTTACGAATTGCTTGTTTTGCAGCAAATTTCATGTTATCCCAGGCATTTTGATAAAAATTATTAAATTTTTCAAAAGCAAATTTACGGTATAATCCAGGCGCAATATTTAATGCCATAAGCAATGCTTCAATTATAATAGTACCGCTGCCACACATGGGATCTAAAAGAGGTGGAGGAGGCGTTGATGTGGCGCTCCATCCGGATAATTTAATAAGCCCAGCCGCTAGGTTTTCTTTAAGTGGGGCTTCTTGATGAGTTGATCTATAACCTCGTTTAAATAGTGCTTCACCAGAAGTATCTAGGTATACGGTAACAGTATCTGATGTTAAAAAATTATATACACGTATATCAGGATCACGTTTATCTACATCAGGACGCCTATTCTGTTGGTGCATAAAATTATCGCAAATAGCATCTTTAACCCTCAAGGTTATAAACTCCAAGCTTTTTAGCGGAGAATTAATTGCATTAGTGCTAACTTTAATCGTTGCATCTACATTAAACCATTCGCTCCAGTTAATGTTGCGAGCAATCGTATAAATGTCTTCTTCATTACAATAGCCACCGTGTGCTATTTCAATCATTATCCGGCTGGCAAAACGGCTGTGTAAATTTGCCAGCATAATGGTGTCGATGTTGGCGGTAAATTTTACCCCAGCATTGACGGAAACCAAGTTGTTAGCACCCAGTATTTCAAGTTCATTAATTAGGATTTGTTCCAAACCTTTGTTGGTACTGGCAAAACACGATAATATTACTTGTTGCTGCATTAGGTTATTCTTCTCTTATGGTTTATAGGATTTGTGTATTGTTACGGCTTATCTTTTGTGATGAAAATATTGCTGTTGGTTTGATTGGCAATATAACGTATAGTTTCTTGACCGCGCACGCTGTTGCCAGAATTGTCTAATGGCGGCGAATAAACTGCAACTGCAAATTTTCCTGGAGCTATTGCAACTATACCGCCACTAACTCCGCTTTTAGCTGGTAATCCAACTAGATATAGCCAAGTTCCCGAAGTGTCATACATGCCGGCAGTAGTCATCTCTGCCAATAAATAGGGTACTAATTTGCTATCAAGTAATTGCTTGTTATTAAACGGTGATTTACCACTGTTAGCAAGTACTGCTCCCATTTTAGCTAGTTCTACTGTTGAAACATCTACCGAACATTCACGTGTATATAAATCAACTGCTTCATTGGTATCTCCGTAAAAATGTCCATAAGATTGGAGTAATTTAGCAATTGCTTGATTATGTTGATTGGTTGCCATTTCTGATTGGTAAACATCTTGGTTTATCTCTAGTTTACTATCGGCATAATCGTTAAGGTTGTTCATAATTAAGTCCCACTTATTATTGCCATTGTCGGCCTTTATAAGGCTCACCGTTGCCATAGCACCGGCATTAACTAAGGCGTTACCAATATGGTTAGTTGATTGTTCTACCGCAGTTACTGAATTAAATGGTAGGCCAGTGGCATCAGCCCCAATTTTATCTAGTATTTCATTTGGTCCGTCTTGTTTTAATGATAAAGATAGAGCAAAAATTTTAGATAATGATTCAAGTGGAAATTTTGCTTGAGTGTTTCCCACCGTATAAATTTTACCATCAGCAGTAGCTAATACAATACCATAGAGCTGAGGACTATATTTAGCTAAGGATGGTATATAACTGGCTACCTTACCTTTATTATCTGATTTATATTTTTGATATGCTTGGTTTAGTATGGGCTGGTAGTCATCATTTGCAAAGCTAAAATGTGCAATTATAGATAATATGATGGTGAGGGATATGAGAAGTTTTTTCATTATTTTGTGGTGCTCCATATGCTAACATGATTATTCTTACAGTGTTACTCATATTGACCCCCACGTACAATTAGTTAACGCTACTTTAAAAGATTTAAAAAATCTTATCTGCCCCACTACAGGGTATAATTATACAGTAATACCAAAAATATTGCTAAAAAATATGGCGGTGTTCCTAGTGAACCTACAAATTTATCGAAACCTATCTATCAATACCAGTTTTATTGGCATTGTTTTTTGGATTCAATATTTGCTAAATCTCAACTTCATAGATTTTGCCGGTTTCAATACCAGTTACGCTCATTATATAGGCATAGGCTGCTTTTTTACTGCTTACTGGATAAAATCCGGAGAAATATGGATAATAGGCATTATAGGATTCTTCTAGGACGGTAGGGCTTATGGCATTAATTCGGATGCCGTCTTGAATCAGCTCAAAAGCACTGGCTTGCACAAAGCTGTTGACAGCTCCGTTAATTGTGCTGGCGCATACCCCCTGTGCAATAGCGCGCTTGCTTAAAATTCCGCTGGTTAAAGTGAAAGATCCGCCTTTGTTGAGGTATTGCTTTCCAATTAATACTAAATTAACTTGTCCCATCAATTTATCATTTAAACTGTTTATCACATCTTGTGGGGTTAATTCTTGAATTGGTTTAAAAATAACTCCGCCGGCAGTCGCAATGACAGCATCTATTTTACCTATTTTGATGAACATTTGTTCAATTGACTGCTGATCAGACATATCTACAGCTATATTATCATTATTTGGTGTTCTGCCCACACTTATAATTTGATGCTCGGAAGACAGCTCTTTGACAACTGCACTACCAATAGTTCCATTACCGCCAATTATTAAAATTTTCATAATTTATGTCCTCCCGAAAATTTCTAAAAATTAAAGTTGTATAAATTTATTACTGTATTTGATAAATTTATTATCTAAATCAATTAAAGCAGTAACTAATTACATTGGCAAGATCAACTGCTGCAATTATCTCTACATTGTTAGCTGGTTTTTCTTTAGGTGTATTAGCTTTAGGAACTATGATTTTCTCAAAGCCAAGTTTTACAGCCTCTTTAATTCTTTCCTGACCTTTTTGTACTGCTCGTATTTCTCCAGATAAGCCAATTTCACCAAATACAGCAAGTTTTTCGGGTAGAATTTTATTTTTAAATGAAGAAATAATTGCTAAAATTACTGCTAGATCTACCGCTGGTTCAGCAATTTTTATTCCTCCGACTACGTTGAGAAATATGTCTTGATCATACAAACTAATACCGAGATGTCGCTGTACAATAGCAATTAACATGGATAAACGATAACCATCCATTCCGACTGCTAAACGTTTTGGCGGCATTATATGTGATTGATCAACCAATGCTTGTACCTCGACTAATAGTGGTCTGGTACCTTCTTGAGTGATTAAAATAGAGCTGCCGGGAACACTATTACGGTAGGAAGATAAAAACAGTGCGGATGGATTATTTACTTCTTTAAGCCCTTTATCTGTCATGGCAAATATTCCTAATTCATTCACTGCGCCAAAACGATTTTTTACACTCCTAATCATCCGAAAATTTGAATGCTGCTCACCTTCAAAGTATAAAACTGCGTCTACAATATGTTCTAAAACCCTAGGTCCGGCAATATTGCCGTCTTTAGTTACGTGCCCAATCATAATTATAGTAATGTGTCTCTGCTTGGCAAGTCTGGTTAAAATGCTAGCACATTCACGCACCTGGGCAACTGAACCAGGAGCTGACTGTAATAAATCGGTATACATGGTTTGAATCGAATCAATTACCACTACTTGTGGTTTTTCTTGATCTATTGCCTGTATTATATGGGTTAGTCCAATCTCAGCCATAAGGCGTAGATTTTCTTGTCCGGTTATTAGTAAACGGTTTGCTCTTAAGGCTACTTGCTGGATTGATTCTTCACCGGTTATATAGAGTACTTTTTGAGTACTGGACAGCTTATCCATAGTTTGTAAAATTAGAGTTGATTTACCGATTCCAGGATCACCGCCGAGTAAAATTACCGAGCCAAGCGCTAAACCTCCTCCGAGTACCCGATCAAGTTCTGCAATACCAGTTTTTTGTCGGCTTATATCTTGTGCTTCAATGTGGGTCAAATTTACTACTTGAGATTTTTGCGCGAGGGAATTAAATCGACTGGGTTTTGTAGCTTCGGCTATAGTTTCAACTAAACTGTTCCATGCTCCGCAACTATTACATTTACCTTGCCATTTAGTATGTTTATCCCCGCATTCGCTACATTCGTAGATTGTTTTGGATTTAATAATATACCTCCATGAATTATATTCTCCATAAATTCAGTTTGATGAATGCCAAGCTTCATCAACTAAATAAACGTTATATTTGTGTTATAATGTTCGTTGTTTATGTTTTTTTAGTATAGGTAAATTTTTTAGGTAAGCTTTTTGTAATTATTTAAACTTCCACAATTTTTACAATTGCTAAGGAATTAATTGTAGCATAAAATAGTGTCCAAAAAGGCAGTATATCAGAAATGGTAAATAAGAAAAATTATATTACCCGCAATGGGTATATTGGATTACAAGATGAACTAAATGAGTTAGTTACTAAAGAGCGTCCGCAACTGGTAAAAACCGTTAGTTGGGCGGCTGGTAATGGTGATAGATCAGAAAATGGTGATTACATATATGGTAAGCGACGTCTACGTGAAGTAGATAAACGGATTCATTTACTGACAAAAAAGCTTGAAAATGCTGAAGTTGTTGATTGTTCAGTGCATGTAGGCAAGGAACAAATATTTTTTGGGGCAATGGTTACTATCTACCGCAATGATGAGGTTGAACAAACAGTGAGAATAGTCGGGCAGGATGAGATTGATCCTTCGCGCAACCATATCAGTTGGACTTCACCTCTGGCAAGGCAACTGTTAAGTAAATCAGTTGGTGATCGATTTAAACTGCAATTGCCAAACGGCATTGAGTGGATCGAAATACTTGAGGTTATTTATAGCTAAACCTATATAAACTTATATTTTTTAACTCAATGCTGTTTGTGCTAAATTAAATATTATTTTACTAAAATGGTTTAGGAGCAGGTATGTTCAGTATTGGTTACTGCTTTCCGCACTGCTTTTCCATTAGTGAAATACAGATTTCGTTTT
>JAUPUP010000196.1 GCA_030917485.1 Pseudomonadota bacterium | reverse complement strand
GCAAAGTCAATTTGCTCTCTAACAAAATGAATTGCTATACCTAGATCAACTAAACGGCTAATCTCAGATTCAAGCTCAATAGCATTTCTACTTAAACGATCAAAGCTATACACGTATAAATGATCGCCTGATCTTAATTGTTCGATCAGATTTTTGTACTCCTCACGATCAAAACTTTTACCCGATAACTTATCGGTAAACTCTTTACCGTCAATATATTTTAATGCCTCAACTTGTCTAGCAATATTTTGATCGGTTGAAGATACTCTGTAATATTTAAAATTTTTCATGCACTTAGCCTTTATAACTCAAATTTCATATATGCATTATAGCACTAAAACAACCCTATGTGCATATTTTTTTAACAATTCCATACTCTGCATTTAGGGTGTACCCTATTTTCACTACCCCTCAAGGATTCCCCATTATGAAATACTCAATTGATGATCTAATCATTGCCAAACAAAAAGCACGTAAACAAATAAACGATCTTCAATCCATCAAAAGAAAAACTGCAAAACAAAAGACAGAATTAAAAACTGCAATTCATAACTTAAGCGAAGTCTATAAAATCGTTTTAAATGGCAATTGCTGGAGCTTAGACGAAATAACAGCCGATGATGAGACTGATGCATACCTACAAGCAAAGAAACGCCACTATGCCATTAAAAAACGCTTAGATTTTATCAATGGGTGATTGTTTATGAAAATAAGAAAAAGACGAAGTTCAACAGCAAGAAATTTTCAAGACAAATCACAAAAGCTATTCCCTAATAATGATAACCTTTACTTTGTAACAATCAAGCCAAAGAAATTTCTATCAATACCGTATAAGGATGCAAGAACTCTAAAGATTGAAAGTATAAAAATTAAAAAAATAACTGAGAAAATAACCAAATCATTTTCTAAATACAGTGGAGCGTTCCATTTTTTCAACAATGTTAACTTAAAGATCAAGCATCATGGCGATAGAACGTATTTCCCTCATGCTCATGCGATCATTTATGAAGATGACGATATTAGCGGTACTTATGAGATCGATGATTATATGGTACGAATAGAAAAGCTAGAGAATATTGAAAAAGCAATCAAGTATATCGGCAGCCAAATCGCACTCTGTGACATCCCCAGATTTAAAGCCACATTTATGAGTAAAACTTAAATCAATTCAATATGTTCTCGTAATTATGCCCTAAAACTCCTCTGAAAGCCCTGTAAATACGGGTGTCTAGCTACATATACCCTAGATACTACATATAATACTAATATTAGCATTAACTAATAGACTAGAATAACAGTACCTACAATTAACATTATTACCTATAATAGTTGAGTTAATATAAAGGTTAATAATACACCCATAGAAGAATAATTCTATCTGCTACTAAAAATATATTTTGATTAGATCAGTATGTTATCCAGATCTCATCTTGACAAATATCCATTTTTATGGTATAATAATGGCATAAGGTAGAATTGTTCTTATTTAATTAAGGACAAGCAAATAAACCTCATTCAATTACTAGCTGAAAAGCTTTCAACTCAGATTCCAACTAGATTTTACAAAAATAATAACTATTTTAAATTAGCAAATTCATTATTGCATATTGCTCAAGGTAATAGCTATGCTATGCTACCAAATGATGATATTTACATGAAAAGATCTACCGTACACTTATTTGTGCAACAGCACAGAACAAAACTAAATCTAATACTAACTAGCATAAACCTACCTGAGATCAATTCAATTAGCAACTTATGATGAATGCTTAGTATAACCAACTAACTACCCTAAACCGCCCCAATTGAAATATTTGGGGCTTTAATTTTAACTAAAAATTGGATAATTATGAATTTTTTCTTTTGGCTTTTTTACTGATTCTGCAATTTCTGGTTGTTTCTTTTCTATTAGCTTAGGTTTTATTACTGGTAATTGCTTTGGCTTTGTGTAAATATTCTTAGGCTGATTTGTTAATGGGTTAAATGATTTATTGATTAATGTAAGTTTAAAATCAAAGCGAATGGCTATTACTTTGCGCCCCTCTTTGATTTCACTCATAACTAGGTTAATAGTTGGGTATTGAGCATTAATTTCGTTGATAGCATGAGCAAAGGTTTTTCTTTTGAAGTTGTTATAATCAGCAAATTTATTACCAACTGCAAAAATATTTCTTAGCTGTTCCACTGATTTAATAATATACCCAGTGTCTTTAAATTCTTGGATAATCTCATATAGTCGAGTGGTGTATAAACTGCCAAAATTAGCTATTTCTTTTAGGTTATACAATACAAATTTTGATTTAACTTGTGCTAAGTAAGGCATTATCTCTTCAGAAAATTTAACGGTTAAGCTGCCTTGCTTGTGATTGTATTTAGATTGACTACATAATGCAATATGCCAAGTTTCAAATAATTCAGGTTTTTCTAATGTCAAACTTGTTTCGGTTAATTTCTTTGCTACTCGTTTTAATGTAGTATATGACCCGTCAAGTTCAAGATTAAATTGCTGGCTAAATTCTTTAGCTGTTAATGTATGTTCTCTTTGAAGTTGGTCAGGTTGTAAATATTCCCCTAATTCGTTAACGCCCCCAATCATGCTAACAAGTTGCAAAAATACTTGATAATCATTTAGGTTATAAGTTCCAAAATTAGCACTGTTGATTTTCTTGTTCTTATAAACTATGGGGGTTTTTCGGTCATGTAATTTTTGCATAAAAATACTCAGAAAATTAAACAAGCAATTTGTTGGAGTTGGCATATTCCAACATTATACATTAAGTAGGATTATGTGTTAATAAGTCGAGATTTTAACAAGCAAAAAGTTGGACTTAAACAAGCAAAAAGTTGGATTAAACGTCAAAAAGACAAGCAAAAAGTTGGACTGTATATATTAACAAATATTATACAAATAATATAACAAATAAATAACTTTTAAAAATTCTGTTGATAACTCAATTTAGTCTATATATTGAATTAGTAAATTCCATATTAGACATTATTATTCCTTTATTAAAATTTGTTATTGTCAATTAGATTGTATATTGTACGTTGTGAACAACCATATGTTTTAGCGATCTCTTTAACCGTTAAAGTTTTTCTTAGTTCGATAATTTTCTCACTATCTGCTTTTGTAAATTTTGATTTCTTACCTTTATAAACCTTACGTTCTTTAGCCAGTTTTATTCCCTGTGCTTGACGTTCTTTAATGTTCTCACGTTCAAACTCAGCTATAGCCGTTAAAAAGCGAAATAAAAGCATTTTAAATTGATCTTGTTTATCGCTTGGAGCAAAGTCAATTTGCTCTCTAACAAAATGAATTGCTATACCTAGATCAACTAAACGGCTAATCTCAGATTCAAGCTCAAT
>JAUPUP010000195.1 GCA_030917485.1 Pseudomonadota bacterium | reverse complement strand
TAGTCAAACAATATATTGAACAACAAAAAACACCATGCTAAACCTTAGAGCAAGCTACGCTAAACTAACGCCTTATATCCATGCCCTAAAGAACATGGTTTTACGGCGTGCCGGATAATATTGCTGACATTCCGCACTAAATTTTTAACTTATTGATTTAATTGGATTTAAATTTTTACCCCTAAAAAATAACTATTAAATAAATTCAGCATGTTATAAAATTTGTGCGGAATGTGGGATATTGGTATGAACCATTTTTAAGGGGCATCCTAATATGGCAAAAACAATTCAACATTTTTTATTTGGTTTTGGCTCAATTATAGATATTTTTAGTCTCGCAGAGAGGCTGCCTTTATCTAAAGGTGGCTTTGTAGGTGATCAGAAAAAATTGCGTCGCGATTTTGGTAATATTGCAAAAGATTTCACGAAGGCTGTAAATGGCAAACAACAGAACCAGGCTAAACGCTAAATCTAATAATGGTCAAGAACTTGATGTTCAGCATCAGAGCACTGATACACCGATATTACCATCAGCAGAATACCTTGCACAGATGGAAAAGGTGAGTCCGGGAATTATTAAGTGGTTTATGGATGAAACATCCAGAGAAGCAGCCGCCAGGCACACTTGATGAGCAGAAAGTCAATATATTTGAAGCTGATCAAAAAAGAGGCCAGCATTATGGTTTAGCTTTTGGACTTGTTTCTTTAGCCGCAGCGTGCTTACTCGCATATCTTCAGGCTTATACTGCTGCAGGAATTGTGGGAGGAACATCATTAGCTACAGTGGCTGTAGCATTAATTAAAGGCAAGAATAAATAACAATTAGATATAAGATAATGCATAGCCACTGACTTAATCGGTGGTTTTTTTATTGGCAAGTGCCATGTTGCGAGATTTAAACTTAGTATTAGAATGGCTTGATTTACACAAACAAGAATTACTGGAAGATTGGGAGCTTGCTCAAAATCAAAAACCCTTAAAATTAATCAAGCCTTTAGAATAAACGGGGAAATAAAATGCTGCATATGCTCTTTGCCTTTCAATCCTGGACTGTGTTCTCATATCTTATAAAACGCTCCTCGTGTACTTATACGTACATGGTGGGACGCGTCCTCGTCGCTTTTTATTGTGATATTCCTTGTCTTCGACTCGAAATACTTCGAGTATCAAAAAAAGTCCAACTTTAGCGGCGCAAGTAAACCAGTTGCGATCAGTATACATTCATCAATAGCCATTTTAGTATCATGAACCGAATTTAGTTCAATCAAATATATTTTGTCTTGTTCTTTTTGAAATTTATGGGAAATTGTATCTAATTTTATGCTCAAATATTGTCCAAATTTACCCAGACAGTATAATTATTGTACTACTGAACTAATAAATTGATTATTAGTCGAACTATTAAATCTTTTTGTTGGGGATTTGATTCAGCAACTAGTAATGCTAAAGACGTTAAACCTATATTGTCAATTTTAACTGATAGTTGATTTAGTTGCAGATATAGTATAAACAAAAAACTACCAATACGTTTATTGCCATCGCTAAACGGATGATCTTTAATTACCATGTAAAATAAATTAGCTGCTTTTTCTTCAATACTTTTATATAACTCTTTGCCAAACATGGTTTGATCTAAATTAGCCAGTATAGATTGTAAGTTCTCATTTCGTTCATTCCCAAATAGAGTGGTTGCCTCACCAATAGTTACTAACTTTTGTTTTAATTGAGTAATTGCCCCAAGTGCATTATCGTATTCAAGTGAAATACTGCTTTTATGTGTATTATGGGGCATTGTTAGCCGGTCTTCATCATATTGTAGCAAGGTTGACCAGGTGGTCGCATATTGACTAATTAACTTAACTACATGTTGTCCTTGTTCATCAATTAATTGGTTATTAATTAGAGTGTTACCCAGTAGTGTAATTAAATTTTGATATTCCTTATTAGTTGTATCAATTATATTGTTATTAAATGCATAACCTTTTAATAAATAATTTTTAAGCACTGAATTAGCCCAGCGTCTAAATTCAATTCCTCGTTTTGATTTTACCCGATACCCAACTGAGATAATGACATCAAGGTTATAAAATGCTACAGGCTTATCTGAATTTGCAATGTGCAAATTTTGCACATTGCTTTTTTCCTCAAGTTCGCCCTCAGCAAATATTTTATTGATATGTTTAGTAATTACTGTACGCTCTTTGCTAAATAATTCACCAATTTGTTTTTGTGTAAGCCACACAGTATCATGCTCAATTTTTACATCAACAGTGATATTACCATCGGTAGAACTAAATAAAATTAACTGATTATTATTCTGCATTTATATGTATGCCTTCTATCTAAGTTATTATTGTAGGTATGAATTGTAATATATTAAAGATGTTGTTTTTTGCGCAATTTACGCATTATATCAACAAAATTATTTTTGGTTATAATTTTATTTTTGTTCTTATTACCAGCAATAAATTTGGGCTGTAAGTAGTTATCAAATATGTAAAGGAAGGAATAATAAGCCATATCGTCAAACGTTTTATTGCGGTATTCTTTAACCTGCATATTTCATAAACTAATTTATTTCTATTTTTTGTCTAAATTTGGGCAATTTTTTTATAAAATTAATAAATTCCAGCCCCGAATCAGTTAAATTTCAAATTTTGGATATAAAT
>JAUPUP010000194.1 GCA_030917485.1 Pseudomonadota bacterium | reverse complement strand
TGCAAAAAGCAAACCCTGATCTTCAATTGGCACAAAACCCATTGGTACCATCTTAAACATACCAAGAGTAGAAATCACTACCGCAATCCAACTCGCGATGGTCAATTTTTTACGCACAATCAAAATTGTAGCGATGCGCACATATCTCTCGGTCAACCAATCAAAGAAATGGTCAAACCACGCCAGAAACTTCGGCTTTTGCACGTTTTTCTTAAGGATTAAAAAACTAATTGCAGGTGTAAAAGTTAAGGCACCAATTCCTGATAAAATCACCGCACAGGCAATAGTCACCGCAAATTGGCGATACATAATCCCAGGCAAACCGCCCATTACCATCACCGGAATAAACACCACACTTAACACCAACATAATTGCAATGATCGCACCAAATACTTCATGGAGCGTCAACTCAATTATCTCAACCAACTTCATCTCGGGATGCTCTTCGCGCAGCCGCTCAATATTCTCGACAATTACAATCGAGTCATCGACGACAATTCCAATGGCTAAAATTAGAGCAAATAAACTCAGGGTATTTAATGAGAATCCAAGCATATACAGGCACGCCATAGTGCCAATAATCGCAACCGGAATTGAACACATCGCGATCAAACTCGCGCGCCAATTCTGCAGGAACAGAAAGATGATAAACCCAACTAAAATAAATGCGACTTTCAAAGTATCTACCACATTTATTACTGAGGCTTTAACAAAGCGTGAATTATCCACCGTCAGTCGATAATGCAAACCAGTTGGAAAGCGCTTTGACGCTTCCGCAAGTTTATTCATAATCTCAGTTTTAGCTTCAAGTTGATTGGCGCCAGGTTGTAAAAACACTTGCATAATTGTCGATGGATAATGCTTAAATTGACCTTTTTCATCACGGAAATTAACTTGCGCAATAGTCGTATAACTACTCGAACCAAGTTCAACTCGCGCAAAGTCTTTCATTCGAACCGTTTGATTATTCTTATTGCGCAGAATAATATTGGCAACTTGATCCGCGCGACTAAACATCGGCTGACCACTAACATTTAAGGTCAGTACATCGCCTTTGCCATTCGGTGAGGCATTTGCACGACCAACAATATACTCTTCATTTTGGTCATTAATCGCATTTTGCGCATCGGTAACCGATATCCCCAAACGTTGCATTTTATTCGGGTCTAACCACACCCGAATTGCATACGAACCAGTTCCAAAGACGTTAACCATTCCCACCGAAGATAATAACAATAAGTCATTTTCAACCGTACGTTGCAAATAGTTACTCACAAAAACTGGGTCAATATAAGGATCGGAATAAAAGGATGCAATCAAGAGCATATCGGGCGAACTCTTACGCGCGGTTACCCCCATCCTTTGCACGACACTCGGTAATAATGGCATTGCCGCTTGCAGGCGATTGAGTACCTCATTAATTGCGTAATTTAAATTAGTTCCGACATTATAAGTCAGCGTAATTGAAATGGTACCCGCGGAGGAGGTTGAAGTTGCCATATACATTAAATTGGACACACCATTCATTTGGTTTTCAATTTGCGCGGCAACTACTTTAGCTGCAGTCTCGGCATTCGCGCCAGGATAAGCCGCATTAATCGAGATTGAGGGTGGTGAAACATCAGGAAACTGACTAACTGGTAGGTTAAAAACCGCTACCACGCCACACAGTACTATAATTAATGAAATTACAGTAGCTAAAATCGGACGACGAATGAATATATTTAAGCGCATAGGGTACTATTTATAAAAGTCAGTTAATATTTAAATTTAAACGTATCAGTGATTGATAGCGTAAAACAACTTGCGATTATACCATAAATACACCTTACTCATCCCACAACTTACAAAGACGCTTATGACCAACCATCGCAAATAAAAGTGATTAATTCTATTTTACAATGAAAATTTTTCACGCTGCTAAAAAATAAACCCCACTAAATAGTGGGGTTTATAAAAAATCCAAGACTTAATTAACCGCAGTCTCTTTTTTGGATAAATTCATTACCACAATAAAGAATAACGGCACAAAGCAGGTCGCAATCAAGGTTGACCCGAGCATTCCACCAATAATTCCGTAACCAACCGAGTGTTGTGAATTAGCTCCAGCACCACTTGCGGTAGCTAAAGGAATGGCTCCGAGAATAAATGCAATCGAGGTCATAATAATTGGTCTAAAGCGCACTTTTGCCGCATGAATTGCCGCTTTACGGTACGACATATTTTCATTCCGTACGGCTTCAATAGCAAATTCGACAATCAAAATCGCATTCTTTGCCGAGAGTCCAATTAGAGTCAACATACTGACTTGGAAGTAAATATTATTCTCCATCCGGAAAACTAGCAAAGTTACCGCAGCACCCAACAACGCAAATGGTAACGCCATCATAATTGCCATTGGCAGCGCCCACATCTCATAGAGTGCAGCCAAAATCAAGAACACCATGATTAAACCAAGAGAGAAAGCAATTGCTGATTGATTACCTGCCAAGTTTTGCATATACGATGGCCCAAACCATTGAATTGAATAGCTTTTACCTAAAACTTTTGGCACCGCATCACGAATCACATTCATTACATCACCCGATGAAGCATGCGTAACTGGATTTGGATTAACAATAATTTGACTACCAATGTAATCATTCATCCGAGTGACTAACTCTGCACCATTTGAATATTCAAAAGTTGCCAAACTACCAACTGGAATCATGTTACCTTTATTGCTCTTAGCATACACCACGTTTAACAAATCTGGATTACTACGGTATTGATATTCACTCTGCACCATCACCCACCACAAATCATTCCACTTAGTAAAGTAATTGATATAGTATAAACCAAAGGTAGATTGCAATGAATTAAAGATATTTGCATATGGTACATCATAAATATAAGCTTTACGTGGATCTACTTTGATGTTAATCTCAGGAGTTTTCACATCGTACAATTGAAAGGCACTTCCAACGACTTGTGGATATTCTTTTTGCAAATAAGCCGCTAATTTAACCCCATCATCGTGAATTCGTTGCGGAGTACCAATATCAGGTAATGCAGCTTGCAAATAGAACGTTACACCACCTGTCGTGCTCATCCCGCGAATTGGCGGTTGATTATATGGAAATCCAGTAATCCGTAAATGTTTTGACTGCAGCTCAGTAGTCTGCTTAATCACCGAATCAACATCTTGTCCTGGTCCACGATCAGCATAATCATTCAGAATAATACTTAATGTGGAACTATTCGTTTTGGTTGAGCCATTATCGACAATGTCTTTACCACCTAAAATCGCAATCCGATCTAAAGCAGGAATATGACTCATTAAATCTTTGGATAATGCGATGGCTTCATTTACATTATAATCAATTGAACCAGCCGAGTTGACATGGATAGTATCATAATAATAACCCATATCCTCCAGCGGCACCAATCCAGTTGGAATTTTAATGAACATCACAATTACTGCTAAAATTACGACACACCATGCAATCATGGCTTTTTTGGCATTATCAATAATCTTAACCACCAAATACATATACAGCTCTTGAAATTTTGCAAACCATGTATTAAATTTGTCAAAAAACCAATAAATCCATTTTAGCGGCATGAATTTGGTAGCCGGACGACCCTCACCATGATGCACATTACGCAAAAATATGGCGCACAAGGTTGGGGTTAGGGTCAAGGCAACAATTCCAGATAACAACACTGAAATTGCGATAGTTACGGCAAATTGTTGCATCAAAATACCACTGAATCCGCCCAAGAATGCCACTGGAATAAATACTGCATTCAAAACACAAACCACAGCAATTACGGGTGCAGCAACCTGCTCCATGCCTTTAATTGCAGCCTGTACCGAATTTAAACCCTCTTCAGCCATTAAACGCTCAACATTTTCCAGCACGACGATCGCATCATCTACCACAATCCCAATTGCCAACACCATCCCAAATAAGGTCAGCGTGTTAATTGAAAAGCCGAGTGCGAAAGTACCTGCAAATGTCCCGATAATTGCAACCGGAATCGCGATTACTGGAATAATTGTACCTTTAATGTTTTGAATGAATAACATCACAACACAGAATACCAGAATAAATGCAATAATCAAGGTAGAAACAACCGCCTCGACCGACAAAATTACAAATTCAGAAGAGTCGTAATGATTATAGAATTTAATTCCATCAGGCATATGTTTAGCAGTTTCATTCAAAAGATTCATATAATCTTTTTTAACTTGCAGCTGATTTGCACCAGGAACCAAGTATAACGCTAATGCCGTAGCTGGAACTACTTTAAGTTCATGTGTGGTTGGATCGCGCACCACTGATTTAAAGTAGGTAATATACTGTTGTGCATCGAGCTTAACTTTAGCCACATCTTTAACACGAATTACTTGCGCATTACTTTCAGTTGCACGTAACACAACATTTTCAAATTGTGATTCTTCGGTCATGTAGCCCGTTGAGTTAATCAAGAAATTATATTTTTCAGGTCCCGCCATTGGCGCCATTGCATTTAAACCAATTGCATACGGCCAATTTTGATCGTTTACCGCATTTTTAATATCACCAATGCCAACATTATAATATTTCAATTTATTTGGATCAGTCAAAATCCGCATCGCATACTGACGTTGACCCATAATCGAAACTACCCCAATCCCAGGGATTTGTTCAACCAATGGATAAACATAACGTTGCACATAGTTACTGATAAATAACTGATCAGGAGTACCGGTATCCGAATAAAAAGGCGTTACAATAAACAAATCAGGATTTTGCAAGCGCATCGTTACACCCTGAGCTTGTACTTGAGTTGGTAACTGTGGCAAAGCAGTTTGAATCCGATTTAATGCATCCGCTTCAACCAGTTGTAAATTAGTTCCAGTTTGGAAATAAACATTTAAGGATAAACTATTACTTCCATTCTGACTAGCTGACTGCATATAGATCATGCCTGCCACACCTGACATCTGATCTTCAATCGGTGCGGCTACGGCATTGGCAATCGTCTCAGAATTAGCACCAGGAAACGGCACCGAAATATTTAAACATGGTGGAACTATCGATGGATATTGTTCAATTGGTGAAACAGCCATGGAAATCAAACCAGCAATAGTAATGATGATAGAAATCACCATTGATAAAACTGGTCTTAGAATAAAAAAGCGACAAAACATCTAAATATCCCTGTAGTGGTTAGTACTTACCATTGTAAATATCGGCTGAACTGTCAATTTGCACCGCACGCTGTTTAGGTTTACCCACATAGGCGGAGGCATTAACTTTGACAGGCGTTACCGCAACTGGAGCAGATGCCACGGCAGGATTATTTGGATTAGTTTTAGCTTGATCATCTTTGGCATCAACCACAACTTTATCACCAGGCATAACTTTTACACCACCGGCCGTCACAACCTGCATACCATCGGTCAAACCACCTTTAATAATCCACAATGCACCAGTCATTGGACCAGTTGAAATTGGATTTTTAGCAATTTTGCCATCTTTAACGATATATACAAATGGACCTTTGTCATCACGGAATACAGCTTCTTGTGGCACCGCATAAGAACCCTTATATGTCATACCGTTTAAGAAAACATGGACAAATTGACCTGATAATAATTGAGTTTGTAGAGTTTTATTATCCACGTACGCCCGCATATTCCAGACACCATTTTGCAAACTAATTCGTGTATCAGTAAATTGGACATGCCCCGCATTTTTCATCATACTACCATCAGCTAATTGCAAATCAGTTGCAAATTTATAAGCACTCGGCACAGTTGCCAAGCCAGAACTAACTGCTGACTGAATCGCCAAGCGATCATTTTCAGGCATAGAAAACGTGATGTACATGTCATTAACCGAATTAATCACATTCATCGTAGTTTGGAATTGTGTAACCATATCACCGACAGTTACTTGACGTTCAGAAATATAACCATCTGCTGGCGAACGAATAATACAATACTCTAAATTTAATTTAGCTTGATTAATATTAGCATTGTCAGTTTCAACTAAACCAACAGCCCCTTGATAATTAATCGTTGCAGTTTCAAGATCCTGCTTAGATACCGCCTCAGCCGCATATAACTTCACATAACGATCATAAATTAATTTATAATTCACCATCGCGGCCTGATCTTTAATTAACGCACCTTGTGCATTTTGTAAATCTAACTCAAATGGGCGTGGATCAATCTGATAAAGAGGTGTATCTTTTTTTACATAGGTACCCTCAGTATAGTACTGTTTAAATACCGCGCCACTCACCCGCGGAACTACGTTGTAATCTACAACACCTTGAACAATTGCTGGGTAGTCGTAAACATAAGGCACGTTATATGAGTGCACAATTGCCACATCAACATGCTTTTCTGGCACTACTTTAACTTCTTTTTTTGAACAACCCGCCAAAATCACACCTGCACTTAACATTACGATCAGGATTTTTTTCATTTAACACACCCAGTAAAAATTAATTTTATTAAATAATATCAGTTAACTAACATACAAAAATCACAAAGAATTCTTTTGCAAAAACAATCGAGCACCGTGTTACTATACAATGCATTCACACAAATAATTTGTTATTTTATCATATCTTTTAGCGGAAGATAAATATATGATAAAATTCAGGGCTTAAAGACCAATTTTTATTTTAGATCAGGTATCCAATGTCAGAAACTACTACTTTTAATAAATCATTTATTCTTATCGGACTAATTGCTTTGTTCGTCATTCCCGAGTTAAATAATGTTCACTACGATCCACAGCCACAATTTTGGGCTGAAATGACCGTTGCATGGGCAATCTTAGGCTTATTTAGCTTTATTTTATGGCGTAGTCGCGAGCGTATCTGTATCCCTTTCGTCGTGCTACCTTTAGGCTTACTGGCGCTTTACCTCTGCCTTCAACCACTAATACTAGCTAATATTGATTTCCCAGGCTTAAATTACGTAAGTGCCCTAGAATTACTCTTATGTATTTTCTTAGCCATTAGCATTAGCACTATTAAAAATACCTATGGCCTGCGCTATATGCTAACCAGCTTAAGCTATGCCTTACTAATTGGGGCAATTTTGCAAACGCTAATTGGTTTCATTCAATATACGGGTACAACTAGCTATTTTGGCGATATGATTTTCTATGATAGTTCACATCCTACCACCAATATTTTTGGTCACTTCGGGCAACGCAATCATTATGCACATTATTTAAGCTGGGGAACTTTTGGCTTAATTTACCTCTATCAACAACGCCGTTTAAGTGCAAAACTATTTTACCCACTGTTACTTTGGATGAGTTTTAGCTTAACCATTTCAGCCTCACGAAGTGTATTTATCTATTTTGCCATCGCTCTAATTTTTAGCGGCAGCTTTTATTTCAATAAGCGCAATCACGAGAGTAAACGCTTATTCTGCTTAATTGCCTGCGCAACCATCGCCTTATTTGCGTTTGAGTATTTCTACCCGCTAATTCATAAACTATTCACCGCCCACAACAATTTCAGTTCTGGGCTTGGGCGCATCGATAGTGAGAGCGGCACAGGACGGCGGGGTGTCGAATGGGATAAAGCCTGGTTAGTCTTCAAAAGTTATCCAATCTTTGGCTATGGCTGGAATGGCTATGCCAAACAAAGTGTCTTGCTCCATCCACTGTTCCCCAATGCCGCACTTAATAGCGGATTATTTACCAATTGCCATAACTTAATTTTGCAATTACTCGCTGAAACGGGCTTAATTGGTGCTGGAATTGTTATATTCGGGATAATTTACGCAATTTATCGTTTACTACGTAGATCGGCTTCAGTAGAAAGCGTGATTTTACTCTGTATGATTGGCACAACTTTATCACATAGCCTGAATGAATATCCGTTGTGGTATATGTATTTCTTGGCTGGATTGGTAACTTTTTTAGCCATGGATAAACCACTAGCGATAATAGGCGTCAACAAACTCCGCGCACTTGCGACAATTCCAATAATTGCTTGTGCCTATTTGATGGTTTCAGGAAGTATTATTTTTGACACCTTGGTTAATTACTACGATACTCCAGATGATCAAGCAACTTTCACCAAACAGGCTAAATATCTACAAAACATCGTCGATCATAATCCACTCTGGGCATATTTTGCTATTTATACCTTAGATAATTATATCAATGTCGATAGCGATACCACCAATAAGCTCTATTCGCTGCCAACACAATATTACTACACTCATAAGCTCAACACGTTTCATCCTTATCCAGACACTATGACTAAGGAAGCTATGTTAGATTGGAAACTAGGTAACCATGACGCGGCAATCGCAATGGTTAAACTGGATTTAATTGCGTTTCCAGTTTACAAATCCAGCTTTAAAGATACCTTGAAAGACCCACAATATAAAGAACTTTATCAACTGGTTAAGTAGAGAGACTTAAGTCAAATAATTTAATATTAATGACCATATTTATTAAACTAATAATTTACACACCATACGCTATAATTTAACTTGCTTACCGTAATGAAATTTTTGTAATAAAAAAAGGCTGAGTGGTTACCAGCCTTTTAGTATTGATAATATTAGCAATATAATATCACCTAATGTGCATACTGCACGATCCTCCTCGAAGTTAATTAGCTATTGGCATTGTTACTTCAAGCGGGGTTGAGTTGTTATCGTTTTGAATAGTGTTTGTTCCCAAGACACCTCCACGACCCCAGCAATAAGCTTTGCCATTCGACAAAATACCACAACTATACTCTCCAGATAAAATCAGTTTATCAACTGCAGCTCCAGCGACGAACGATACCTTTGTTGGTGTGCTACTTAATTGTGTCGTACCATTACCAAGGCGACCATAAACTCCATCTCCCCAACAATACGCATTATTGTCATCCCCAATTGCACAGCTAAAATTAAAAGAACTATTTAATGATGCAAAGATTACACCATCTGGCGAACTAACTACAACAGGAGTGCTTTCAGATAAGAACCCACCATTACCAAGTTGCCCAGCGGTACCCAATCCCCAGCATCTAGTTTTAAAATCGCTACCTAAAGAACAAGCAAATTGACTACCAACGCTTAAAGTTTTAAAATAATACCCAGCTCCAAGGATTACCTCTTGTGGATACGAAGATGAATAATACTTACCGTTGCCAAGTTGCCCCAGATCACCAGCACCCCAACAGTAGCTACCCCAAACAGAACTAATACCACAGCTGGTATATGGTGACTCACTTCCAGGAGTTTGCAACGCCAGTTCTTTAAAATTAATAAAATCCGCAGCCATCGTAGTACCAACAATTAAGGTTGGGATACTTACATCGGTAACATAACCTGAAGCAAGTTGCCCATTACTATTCGCTCCCCAACAATAGGTTTTTAAATTACTGCCTTTAGCACAAACTGATCCATTACTCCCTGTAAGATCAGTAAATACAACACCATAAGGCATATTTACTTCTGTAGGTACATAGTTAGCACTATTAAAACTGCCATTTCCAATCGTACCCGCACTACCATTGCCCCAACAATATACTTTACCGCTATCAGCAAGTGCACAAAACGTAGTAGCACCAACGGCAAGGATTTTATTAAATTTAGTCAGCATAGGCATTACAACCTGAGCGGGGATCAATCCAGTATAATTTGAAATATAATTACCTAATCCTAATTGACCAAAGCTATTACTCCCCCAGCAATATATATAACCATTATTGCCAACTCCACAGACCGTGTTACCTGAGGCAATAGCAATATCTGTAAAATTAACTACACTTTCAGGTAAATTTACCAATGTAGGGATATTTTCCGACCTAAATATGCCATTCCCAATGACAGCAGATTCCCCCCAACAATATGTGTTATTATTAGCAGCCAAAGCACATGCTCCATGTTTTTCTAAAACCACCTTAGAAAAAGAAGTCTTAGGAACTTCCAACACATTAAAATTAATTGTTGACGCATCAAAACTTATTTGCCCACTATTCGTAAGATTAATTATATTACTGCCAGCTGGTGCATTCGATGCTAATGTGACATACATTGAACACTGTGGATTTTGACTATTTAAAGTACATGTACTAGGATTAATACTAATTGTATTTGTTGGCGATTGTAACTGTGCCGTAATATTTTGATCCGTATAATTCCCCAATCCATTTGCTAATCCCAGTTGAATTCTAAATTGAGTACCTTGAGCAACCACAGCTGGTGCAAAACTAGCAATCGAAGGTCTTGGAACCACAATAACATCTATTCGATTTTGATTTATAACTACGTATTGTTGCTGTCCAAGTGAGTTCATATACAAGATTGACCATAATCTTGGTTCAAGAGTTGTCCGCCCAGGTATTGCCGCTGGATTAAAATTAAATTGTAGGTTACAGCTTGCTCCTGGTGCCAATGAAACTGGTTGATTTCTTGTACCGCACTGATTAACTAAACGCCAATCAGATTGTGGGTAGTAATTATTACTATCCCAATAAACATTGTTTATCGTGCTCTCACTATTATTGCTGAGTGTATAAGTAATACTTGCCCCCTGTGTTCCAAATTCAACATTATACATCCCATTTTGTTGACGAGCCACAAGACCAGTTACCACAGGATTACTCAATTGAACCATTGATGCGGGAGGTGGTATTACTCTGCCATTAATTAAATCAGAGTAAATCAACCGCTCAACCCTAGCACCTCTTGAAGGATCAACATACCCACCATTAATACGCGCAGCTGGGTTCACACCGCACCCCATATTGCAATAGGCAGGTGGAAATGGACCTAAAACGGCTGTCACTTGGCATCTACCGCCAGGAGCAACGTTAACATAACTACACGAATTTGCTCCATTACGGATAATATTGTCATTATCAAACACATTTGCATGAACTTCTGTTGCTTCAGCATCACCTCCATTATACAAATAAAAGTTAGCGCTACTCTCACTCACACCATTGGCAACTACCGACAAATACGCCGTTCTAGGAGCAACATATATATTAGGCGATGTGGCTGTCGTACGGTATGAAACAGCTTGAGACACTGGAGCACATACGCTTCCATCTATATAGTTATAGTTTGCAACTATATTTGCATCTCCACCAATTGGCACAAATCCAGCCGGGCCATTTCTATAATGATACCAGAGCGCAATATCACAAAGTCCGCCATTTGCTTCCAAAGTATCAGTAATACCTGTATGATTTGCATTCAAAGTACATGGATGAGATAAACCACTCTCAATTGCCAAGGCAAAAGTATAATAGCTGTCACGAGGTAAAGTGAAATTAACATTATTAATCCGCTGACCACTGTTATTAGTAATAACTAATAGTCTAGCCGTACTACCATGTCCACCAATTCCATTAGTAGTAAAAAATTGATTACTTGGCCATAGCATTAATTGAAGACTTGGGCTTGCCGCCCCAGAATTTAACTTCGAGGATGCATTTTTTTGTTTAAAACTTCTAGTCTGTGTTGACGAAACATTACTCGTGCTGCTCATAAATGGTGCTACATTTTGATAAACATTAATTAGCTGGCTATGGCTATTATTGTTAGTAGTATAATTCAAAACCAACGAACTACTTTGTGGCAAAGTTAACCCATATTTTAATGTAACCGTAATAGTTACTGATTCACCAGGAATTAAAGATGATGGAGTGAAACTAGTTTCTAAATTTGAACTATTCGCAGCTAATTCAGTCAACTGTACATCTCGACTGCCATTATTAACCAACGTAACTTGCTGTTGCGAATTAGAGGATGTCAAAAAAATATTTCCAGGTAAAGCACTAATTATTCCACTTGAGCTTTCAGTTGTATAAGAATACGAAGCATTTCCAACTTGAACGTCACTTGATTCACCGTTACTATCTATCATAGATGTTTGAAGTCGAAATTGCTGTGTAAGGCCAGAACCATCTGGTACACTCATTAAAACTTCAAAACTAGACCCTTGAGCTAAAGAACTTAATCCTGCACCTAAATTAGAGCTAAGAACAGTTAATCCAGGGATTGAATTACCATTATTATCTAATAAACTTAATGAATTAAAATTACCAACTAAATTAGAATTTACTACTCCGCTAACTATCACATACTGATTACCAGATT
>JAUPUP010000019.1 GCA_030917485.1 Pseudomonadota bacterium | reverse complement strand
GGATGGATTGAATAGGTTTTGTTATCCTTCGTATCTAATAAATCAAAATAGCTCTTTCCGTCGGTGTATTTAGGTACGAGCAATAGTTTAGTTTTTGATAATGGGTTTACTACAAAATTATCTAATATTTCAAAATCATTTTGCTCACCGCTTAAGCCGCTAAATACGGTGTCAAGAGCTTCTTTTGATGTACCCATAACAAATAAAGTTTCCAATGCGCTTATCGCCGTTACATTGTTATCACTAATTGTTTTATAGATGTTTGATAGCTCAACGTTACCAGTCAATAGATTTGCTATACGTTTACGCTTGTTTTTAATCGGCTCTAAACGAATGCCACGACCTGTTGACTGCAAAACAAACTTCTTCGCATCCTTACTACCAATGTTAATATACATAATAACATTCGGACGATTTGAATCCCAACCCTCATAAAATGACCGAGAACCAAACAACATATTTATCGAACTATCTTTTTTATTTAATCGAGCAAATGCACTGGTATTATCAAAAGTTTTGTCATTAATTTGATAAAGTGGATTGGTAACTAAGTTATCTTGTAACCACTTACGGGTATCACCAATTTTGATTAAAGCAAATGGTAATTCCGAAGTCGGCAACTTAAAGACTAACTCTTTGCCACTTCCAGACACAGCTTTTACCTCAATAGACGCTGCAAAGCTGGTACTATTAAATACACATTCTAAAATATCTTGTGCGGTTATAGTTTTTAACAGATTAAAATCTATAGTTACCTTACCACTGCTAAACAAATAGTCATCTTCTGTTTGATACTCTTTAACTAATTCAGTAATAACACCACTTAACAAATGGTTGGAGTATTTACCAGTTGCAAAATCAGCAATTCCAGTAAATAGCTTAACTAAATCAGAGCTTTCAGATTTTTCTTCCTTATTGCTTGCAGATAAATTAACAGAATTTACAAAGCTAACCATCATCGGATTATGATATTCTAAACCGCTATCCTTTAATGAAATAGCTAACTTTTTAATATACGTTAAAACTATCAATGCACGTAAAACAATCTTTCGTTGGTCATCTTCAACTAACTCACCTTGGGTCTTAAACGCATCAATTGCTTTTTGCGATAGGTAAATATTTTTACCATGTCCATTTTTGATAAAACTACTTAAATTGTACTCGTAACATGTAGTTGCATGGTCGATATCGTCAGTAAATGTTGCTGAGAAATTAAACAAAAAACCATTTTGTGACATGATGTTATAATAAGTTTGGCGAATACTATCCGATGCACCTTTATGCGCTTCATCTAAAATAATATACCACTTACCATTATTCAAATAATTTTCATAATTAATTTGATTGTCTTTTTCACCATCACTAATTAAATCACTACGATAAGTATAAACCCGAATTTTGTCATGACTAAATAAATCACCGCTCAACGCATCAGCATTCGTCCGCAAATTAACTAACTCAATATATTGGTCACTATGTGAAACATTGTATTCCGTTACATGGTGCGCTAATTGATTGATTAATTGTTCTTGATGAGCTAAAAACAATATTGGACATTGTGGGATTAACTCGGCTTTAATTAAGTGGTTTAATAATTGAATTAACTTAACGATTACCAAAGTTTTACCACTTCCTGTTGCCATCCACAAACATAGGCGATTACTAAATTCTGCAAAACTAACTGCATCTAGTTCCTCAACTTTGTTTTTAGATTTTCGATGTTGTTTGGTTATTACATTATAATTATGTTTACGATATAAATCAAAACTCCCATCTTTAGTAGTTGTCGTTATATCTAATGCATCTATCTGATTATCAAATGTTTTATACCAAGCTAACATTTTATTTTTATCACTAGTTGCACCAATGTAAAATTGGTATAACGTTTTGATAATTGCCTGTACCGCTCCTTGTTGAAAATCAAAGAGTGTTTTATCACGAGAAAAATCGCCCGTATTAAAATTCTTCCACTCAATAGGTAAATTATTATAATCCACTGTATTGATTAACTCTTGTAAATGTAATTTAGCCATAATTAACTCCACCACAATAATGGTTTTATTATGTCTAAATCAAGATTAGTTAAGTCTATTTTGTCACCATCGGTAAAAGTTACGCTATTTTTGCTTTGTTTAGCTATTTTTTTACCCAGTAAATTAGATAAAGTTTCAGCAACATCAATATCAGGATAGAGTTTGCTTAAATCAATCTTAACTTGCTTATTGGTAATTGATACAACATCGGTTAATAATTTTTCATCTGCCATAAATACATAGCTCGAATATGGCGATTGCTCGTCAAACACCTCATGATCTTTGTACTTGCATTTGGCTAAGGCTTCCTCGTATTGCTCAAGTTCGTAGTATTTAACTAATTGGCTGATGCCTTTATGATCTTGAGCTTTACCATCTTTCCAGTTATCTGTATAAATAATTTTTTTAATCCGTGATTTTGTAACAGTTTCAAAATACTCACCCATTTCAACAAGAATAAATTTACGCATACCATTATCTTCACGATTTAACTTTATTGTCGCATGCGCAGTTGTTCCTGACCCACCAAAAAAATCTAATATTATTTTTCCATCTACAGCATTTAGTACCCTTAGTGAGTCAATTACTGCATAAATTGATTTTGGATATGAAAATAAATTTACACTGCCAAAAATATTTTTCAATAAATTAGTGCCATATGATGTTGCTGAGTATTCTTTTTTATCCCAAATTGTTAATGGTAGAATCCCATCATCATTCATTCTAGATTTAACATAAACGCTAAATTCTCTATTTTTATCTAAGCGAATTGAAAATTCATTTGGTTCTAAAATAGTTCGCTCAACACTCCATTTCCACCTTCTTTCAACTCCATGCTCATCTACAGGGAATATTTTCTTTTCAGTAGCTTTTTTTTCCTCAAGGACAATCCATTCTTTTTTAGTGTCATTCCACTCCATTTTTGGAATTTTCATATAGCTTTCTGTTATATAAATTGGGAAAAACATTTTTGGAGATTCCTGCCTTGTTCCACCGTGTTTTCTAAAATTAACCCACTCAAATGTTCCAGAGCAATCTTCTTCTTTGTATCTATCCTTTTGCTTATCTGTACGCATTAACCTACCTATCTGAGTGCCTTTACTCTTTGATGAAAATATTCCATATTCATGAGCTATTGAAAATCCTCTAGCTGTTGATCTCCCAGACGGATTATTTTTTATACAAGCTATTCCTAAAATATTATCCTCCATAAATATACTTGATATCAACTCTCTCAATAGGTGGAATTCAGCATCATCTATCGTAGTACATTGCATCCCTCTCTCAGATAAAATGGATAAACCAAGTTCCAGTCTGTTTTGCATAAATGATAGCCAAGTAGAATTTTTGTAATTATTGTTATAAATTATTTGACTGGCATCAGTATTATACGGTGGGTCAATATAAATTAAATCAACTTGTTCTTTATATTTCGGCATAATGGTATTCAATGCTTGATAATTATCCGACTTAATTAATACACCGTCACATTCTTCATCGAAATTATCGAATAAGCCTAAAATCGCATACTTTACATCTATGTCAAAATGCTTGGTATCAAACGGTAGGTATTTATATTTGCTATCTGCAAACATATCTTGAGATTTAGTTATCTCATTGATATTAAATTTTTCATCCACAATGCCTAAACCTTGCCATTCTTGGATTTGTGTTTGTATTCCAGCATGATTAGTTAATAACGAAATATCCAAACCTTTAGTGATTAATTTATCTAGCGTTACGACATAGTTAGAATTGCGCACAAATTTTGGTTTATTCCAGATTGCTTTTAG
>JAUPUP010000193.1 GCA_030917485.1 Pseudomonadota bacterium | reverse complement strand
CGATCTTACGACTATGGTAAATTGGACTTTTGCTGGCATAGTAATGGGTAATTCATTAACCTTTATGCATACCTATTGTAATTTCTCAATTTTTCTCGTATTTGCTGGGTTTTGTCTGCTAAGTATGGTATTTCTAAAGTTTTTTGTACCAGAGACCAAAGGGATAACTTTGGAAGAAATTGAGCATAAGTTAAAATCTGGAGTACAGTTAAGAAATCTTGGTAATTAGAAAAGTAGAAAAGGTTGGTATATAAATATTATGACTTCATTTGTATATAGCAAATTTGCCAAGCTGAAGAATGATCTACCTAAACTTAGTGATGATCAATTTATTGCTTGGCAAATTTGGCAGTTAGATTCTATTTTTGAACATGAGATTGTAGCAATTAAAAATTTGGGTGGTGAATTTCTTGCATTTACGCAGTTATTTGCCCAAGAGTTTGGCGCTACGCCTGATTTACTCGGTAAAACTGGTAAGTTTATGTCATCTGACTTTGATATTAAAATCTATGAAGATGTTGATATACAGGAAAAACGTGTTATTAATGGGTTAAAGCCTCAGCGCTCTTTGTGTGTATTTCGCAATAATGATGTAATAATGCTTTATGATATGTATAAACGCCCTTTAATTAACCCCTCAACTAACAATGTGTTGGGTGTGCATGTAGTAATCTCAAAATATATACCTAATGCTATTCGGCAAGTAATTGACACCAAGTTTTTTAACTTTCAGCAAAATTGTGCTAATTTAGTCAATTGCAGCTTGTCTCATTTACAAAATCAAATTATCTTTTGCTTGATTTTGGGCTATACTACTCGGAAAGAAATTACTAATTTATTGGTAAAATTAACCGGACTTGAATGTAATGAAAGTAGGGTTAAAAATGCTTTACAAGCCTTATATGAAAAATTTGAATGTAATTCACCAGGTCGTTTAATAGATTTAGTCATTTCAGGATGTATTAAGATTAGTATCCCAGCCGAGATTTTTCCGGCTGGAGTTTTTCCGTTTGATGATGAATAGTGGCTAACAACTTATCATTAAAGTTTGTATCAAGCTATTAATATTTTTTGCTAGTTTAGCTTATTTTTTACGAGCTGTTGACACTAATATCATCTGCCCATTATAATCCCATGAAGTCGGATTTCTAGCTGGAACTCTTTGATTACCAAAGACTATGCGCTCTAATTTAGGTAGATTTTTAATTAGATTATCAATTTTCGTATCATTATGATATAACCTATTACAGAAAAATCTACTTATCTCATCTTCAAGGAAATGTCCCATTAACTCTAACGACTTAATGTTGTGGGATTTTAGAGCTTGTGCAATATCTTGATCTTCCACCATAAGTTCAACGAACGTATCTAGTTCATTTGCCTTGACATCATCCTTTGCTATAACCAGTTTATCTCCTCGTAAATTATTTATCTGTTCTAAGATATTCTTTTTTATTATCTTTTCTGGAGAATAATTTTCGAGATTCGTCCATGGACTCCGTAGAGCACTAGTACAATTCCCGAATTTGTTTGACAAAGTATTCATATTATATTTCTGCCTTCCGGTACTGCTGACTTCAGTTGGTGAGAAATTGATGATTTCTTGAAAATAGTTATTCTCACTTTCTATAGCATAGTTAGTCTTGTTCTCATGTGTTCCACAGTAATAATTGTTGCTGCGCATGTTTTGCAATACATTACTTAAGGTTATCTTATTACTAGGAGTTTTTGGATTGTGTAATTGGTATAATAGTGTTGCTGCATATATATAGCTGCGTGTATGACCAGAATGTGAAAACCAAGAACCACCTTTATGCTGGTCTAGTTCTTGCAGCATGGAGTTGATGCTATTTTTTCTTGCGAAGTCCATAACATTTGGCTGCTGAATAGGAGTTTTTGAAATAGTTTCAAGTATTTTAATTATTGTATCCTGCTTTGGTTTTTGGAGTGCAGTATCAGTGGGCTGTGAAGTGGGAGCAATGGGTGGCTGTTGCCTTGTTAAGGAATTCCATATCAGTTTAAATGGGTTGGTAGTGGGTAACATAAATAAATCCTTTTGTTATAATCATATAGTTATAGTGTATATTATCTTCTAAAGTAATAATTCTAATATAAATATTTAGAATAAACCCTAAATATTTTTTGCCAAATAAGTTGCATCGTATATTTTGATGAATTTATTATACCATAAAAATTATTGATACTCTTATCTATAAAACTTTAGCTGTTAAGTCTAGGGTAATAATATCATTTCGTTGAAAATTAAAATATCAGCGAAGTTGAATGCTGATGATGGTAATATTTTGACATTTTAATTGGTTGTCGAATAATTCGGCTCCTGTCATAATACAATATTTTTTAGCAATTTATTTTACAATATACCGAAGTACCGTGAAAAAATAAAGTGTGACTTTAAACCTTCATGGTAAGTATTTGATGTTAGTTTATACGGAGCTTACGAATAACATACTCTTCGTAAGAAGCTCAACTTTAGCTTCGCAAGTAAACCAATTACGAAGAGTATGTACTTAGCGAACGAGGTTTATTTTAATGTTAATCAGCTTTTCAAACTGCTTCCAAGCACGATCAGCAGTATAAATGGGTTTGTTCAGTAGTTTGCCCAATGCCAGGCAATATTTGTCTCCTAATGAGATGCCAAAGCTAGCGTTAATGACTTCAGAAAAACTAGTAGCTATTTCCGAAATCTCCATATCAATGTTGTACGTATGGGGAATTAGTGACTCCAGCAGAATCCATATTTCCTGATGTGTGACCTGCTTTTTAAGCACCATTTTATTAGCTACTTCAGCTATATTATAAGTTGTGGCTATACAATGTTCTAATATTTCTGTAATATTAAAATTAACCGGCTCACCTTTTAATAATAGCATAAATTACCGATGCATCAAGAATAGTTAAAATATTTTTGTATTTCATGCTAGTCCTTTAATTCATCAAGAGATTCTTGCCGTCTTTCATTTATAAAATTATCCACAGAGTAAGTGTCATTAGCTAATTGCATTTTTTGTTGCATTTGTTCAAGCAATAAGCGCTTGGTAGTAACTTCAAATGAATTATCTTTTGGGATATAAATTAGCGTTTCATTATCTTTAATATCTAATTTTTTCCTTATTTCTAACGGCAATGTAGTTTTACCTTTAGAATATACTTTCGATTCATAGCGTCAAACTTGTGATATTGTGCTCATAACATACCACATTATTTATGTTTGTTTTCTTAGTTGATTCTAGCACATAATGCGGTAAATGGGTAATTTATTCTCAATATCACTATTTGTTATATTTAGTCTAAATTTGTAACCCTTACGTTCCATAGCAGAGTTTAAAATATTTGATTTAATCATGATAGCTGCATTATACTATTGGTCTTAT
>JAUPUP010000192.1 GCA_030917485.1 Pseudomonadota bacterium | reverse complement strand
TGGTGCGTTTATTCCAAGTGCCGCTGCAAATATTTGGTTAGTATCAAGCATATCATTTCTCCATTTGATAATTAATGGAGGTATTTTACTAGCTTACCCACTCATTTGGCAAAAGAACCTTGTTGTTTTTTATTTTTTTAGTAAGTGTTGCATAGTAGAAATTTAAAAAATAATCATACAACCAATAAGAAATGATTTCTACATCAATGGATTGTGATGAGCTTCCAAATGTTAATTGTCGTTTTCCATTATGACTTTTTAATGCGTATCTAATCGAGTATGTAGCGATTCTCAGCCCAGAAACTAACTCATCTTTATCTTCTTGTGATATCCATATACGATTTCTTTTTAGAATTTTGCTGACTATGAAATCAAAACATTGAGTAAAGTACTTGATAATAATAGGAGATGCTATGGTTTCTATACTCATTACAAACCTCTAGATTGAATAAAATGTAATAAATTAGAACGTGATACATCCATGATTTTAGCAATAGAAGATTTTGGGATATTCTTATCTAATAAAACCTTAATTTCAGCTTCTTTTCCATCAAGCTTTGATTTGCCTATGCCTTTTGGTCTACCCAGATTTTTGCCTTTACTTTTTGCGACTTGTAATCCTTCGCGTGTACGCTCTGATATTAAGTCTCGTTCAATTTCTGCAAATAACCCAAACATTGTAATCATCATCTTAGTTTGAATATCTTGTTTGCCATTAAGTTGAATATTTTCCTTAATTGCTATAAACCGTACTTTCAGTTTTATTAATTCATCAATAAGTTGTATGATTTGCCCAACACTTCTACCCAAGCGTGATAATTCACTAACTAATACCAAATCTCCAGATTTTATGATGGAAAATAATTGCTCAATATTTCTTTCCTTCATGCTTTTGCGTGATGAAGACTGTACTTGAATGAATTGATCTATTTGTAATTGATTTTTATGAGCATAATCTAAAATTGCTAATCTCTGGTTATTTAAATCTTGTCCTGTGGTCGAAACTCGCAAATATGCAATAATTTTCATATTAAAAATATGCCTGTCGAATAAAAGGTATAATACATACTTATTTAGCGATAAAATATATTATAAATACCGAGAGATTGTATAGCTATATATTGACTATATTAATCAACGTTATTTTACTACATTTAACCTTTGGATATTATGAAAAAAGAGCACTTAGAAGTTTTAACTCCAGCCGAACGAGCAGCTTATTACGAAGCGCCTGATTTTAATGAAGGGCAGCATTACTAATTTCTAACATTAACTCAAAATGAGCTGGATTTAGTAATGAGCAGAAATTCTTGGAGCGCCCGGGTCTATTGCTGTTTGCAAATCGCGTATTTTAAAGCAGTAAATCTATTTTTTAAGGTTACCTGGAATCAGGTAAGCAATAAAACCATTAAGTTTATTTTAGAGCGCCCATTTACCTCTGAAGTGCGACAGTGTTGTGCCTATTAGGATATATCCGGATAAGCATTTAATACAAATTCATGCTCTTGACATTTAGACTCAATAGAAAGCAAAGTAGGATAATCAGATACATCAACATGAAATCGCCGAGCATTTACCAACTGCGGTAATAAACAAATATCTGCGATGGTAAATTGATCACGATAGCAGTAGTCACCAGTATAAAATTTATTACTTTTGATACTACATTCCATGCTGGATAACCCAAGAGTAATCCAATGCTGATACCACTGATTAACTGCATCTTGATCGTGGTTTAGCTCATTTTTTAAATAATTTAATACGCGTAAATTATTTAATGGATGGATATCGCAAGCAACATCCAATGCCAATGCCCGCACATAAGCCTTATCAAGAGGAATTTGTGGCAATAGCGGCGGGGTTGGATGTAACTCGTCTAAATACTGAATAATCGCCAGTGATTGACGAATAATAGTGCCATCATCAATTACTAACGACGGCACTAAATTGCTAGGATTTATTTTGCTATAGCTTGCAGTATACTGCTCTGCATCCACCAAACTAATTTTGGTCTTTTTATATTGTAGATCTTTATAATTTAGAGCTAACCTAACCCTAAAAGCTGCTGAAGACCTAAAATAATCATAAAACTCTAACATTCTCACCCCCACAGATGTTCATAAAATGGATATATTAAACTCTAACTAAAACATCAAATTAATAGATATCAATAAGTTATAATTATTTTTAATTGTATCACTTTGTAAATAGTTATTTCTATGAACATCCGTGCTTTACCGCCCACTTCAATAAAGAAAGCTGACACTGCATGAACAAAAACAACCAATCCATTATTATTTGTTTATCTCCTCAATCGCACCGGAAATAATTTCATTTAGTTGTACATTTTCCTTCTCACTAGCACACAACCAATTATTCAATTGCTCTCTTATAAGTGAGCAGAAATATTGTTGATTAATCTTCTCATCGCACCTCCTCTCAACCCGCAAAAAGTCATTAAAGATCTTGGCAATTCCCGCAGATAGTTGCGTCTTTGACACCGTGATACGAAAGCAGTTATCGGGGCTCGAAAGCGTTGCTAATTCTTGACCTTCAATATTTGTGCAATCTTGGCCTGAATCCTGAACATTATAATAAGTTAACTCAGCCAAAATATAGCATTGCGCATATAATACGATTGCCCTAATAAGACTAATTACTGCATGCTGATTTAGAGATCCGGTTTGAACATCTTTTTTTGGTACACCAAAACTATCTATTCCTGCTTTGAAAAGATCACGGTAACTAGAATAGAACAATTTTCTTGTATCAACATTCTCAATGTGGCGTACTAATTTTAATTTGCTCCGCCCACAATCTCCAATAAATTCCCCATAGTTATTGGTGTTAATGAAATACTGGTCAAGTTCTGACTTTTGATGCCTTATCAACCGTTTTTCAAGCTGGTTAATATCAGTTTTTATGTCAGAAACCCACTTTTCTGTCTGTTCATTATAAATAACAGAAGAAGGATTTGCATCACTTTTATTCAGCGCAACAACAACGTCGTCATTACGCAAATTATTATTGTGGCGGAAATCATCAAGTGTCAATAAATTATTTTCGATTAAAAATTTTTCAACCACATTTCCGCCCCTCAAAGCAACAGAAACAATTGCCGTCTTCACTATATCTATTTGCGTAGAATTCAATTGCTGCCCATTACCATCTTTTCCTTGTAGCAGCTTTGTCAGAGTAGCAGGAATAGCAACCTTACCAAGAGTATTAGATGCTAATTCAATAAGCTCGTTTCCGGTCAACCCATGTGATCCTGTTATAGAGCTATCGTTTAGAATTGCATTCAAAGCATTTATGCCACCTGCCTTATCAATACTATTACAGCTTCTCTCATATCTATAGTTAACTAGGTAAGCAACTACTTTAATAGCCGCATCCTTATTAGCATCCATTAATTTAATAATTTTGTTAACAGTCTCCACTTTAGGGTTTATTCTTCCTGCAGATGGGTTTACACGAAATAATCTATTAACTAACATCTGTATACTTCCTATATAATTAAAACAAGTATCAAGTATACAATTGGTAAACATTATAAAACCACTGCTATATTCAGTAATAAAATCATAGCATAAAAAATCCCTTTCAATATTAACCATATTTATATAGGGGCTAATATAACAAAAACAGTCATCCCCCTATTTAACTACAGTTCCACTAACCTCACCAATTATTTCATGACCACAATAAGCATCAATGATAATTGAATCACCATTTTCAAGAAAGGTTCTCTGCTCTCCATTTGGTAGTTCTATTGATTCCTTGCCATTGATTGTCAACTCCATCAATGAGCCTAAATTACCGCGTTCATTACCGCTTATAGTTCCGGATGCTAAAAGATCACCAACTTTTAAATTGCACCCAGTTACCGTATGATGCGCTATCCACTGACTCATAGTCCAATAAATATCCTGAAAATTAGACCGCCCAATAACAATGCCTTCATGGCATTTAGCCGTAGCCAGCCTGACCTCAAGTCTAATATCATAACTATGCGCATTTTTATCTTGTAAATATGGCAGTGGCTGCGGATCTTGTGGCTGCGCCTCTACCTTATACGCACTTAATTCTTCAAGCGGTACAATAAATGCAGAAATACTGGTCAAAAAACTTTTAGAGTTAAACGGGCCAAGTGGCTGATACTCCCAAGCCTGAATATCACGTGCACTCCAATCATTGACAACACATACTCCAAAAATATGCTCAGCCGCATTGTCAATATTAATCGGCTCGCCCAACACACTATCCTTACCAATAACCACACCAAGCTCAACCTCAAAATCAAGCTTTTTACAACAATCAAATTGTGGTGAACCATCTACTAATATTTGCCCATGCGGGCGTTTTACTGGATGACCACTGACAACTACTGAACTCGCCCTACCATTATACGCTATAGGCATATGCACCCAGTTTGGCATTAATGGATTGTCTGGACGAAATATTTTACCAATATTAGTTGCATGTTGTTTAGACGCGTAAAAATCAGTGTAACCGCCGATTTTAACCGGCATATATAGTTTTACCTGGTTTAGAGCAAAAACGGCAGCCATAAGTTCAGAATGCGGATCATTAGTAACCGTATCTACAACCTGCTCCACAGCTTGTTTCACTATTTGCCGAAAACTATATCCCTGCCGAATAAAGTCATTTAAACTATTACTAGTAAAATATGCCAAATTTATTTTGTCTAAAACCCCAAGTTCACACAAACGGGCTAAATCAATGATATTTAAACCAATCCTAGCCGCAACCCTGGGACTATGATCATCAGTTGAACTAAAAACTCCATAAGCAATCATAAATTACCTTTCATATTTTTAATAAGTTATCATACCATCTCTTTGTCTTTCAATCCTGGACTAGGAATATTGCAATAAATTGCGACGACATGTACAAGGCAAAGCCAGTACATGAGAAGCAATTTATAAAATATGACAAAGTCCAGCTTTAGCTTCGCAAGTAAACCAAAGACGAAGAGTATATGTATATAAATTTAATTTATATACATACAACCTCAAAAATAACACCAGCCATATGGTATCACAAATTAAACTAAATATAAATACAGCACATCAGAAAATTCTTAGCCTTAAAACTTATATAGCTTTATATTATTATAAATAGTGTTATGTAATTCATTCTACAGCACGCCTCTGCGCATTTGATCTAATTCAATTGAATCAAACAATGCTTTAAAATTACCCTCACCAAAACCTTCGTCACCTTTACGCTGAATTATTTCAAAGAACGCTGGACCAAATAAGTTTTGGGTAAATATTTGCAATAGCAGCTTTCGCTGTGTTGTAGTAGTACCATCCAACAACAACTTAAGCTCTTTCATTTTATCAATATTTTCTCCATGATTCGGCAACCGTGAATCAATCAATTCATAGTAAGTATCGGGAGTATCAAGCAGCTTAATGCCAGTCTTACGGATTTGTTCTATTGACTTATAAATATCTTTGGAGGTTAGTGCAATATGTTGAATTCCTTCACCATTAAACTCTTTTAAAAATTCCTCAATTTGCGACTTGTCGTCTTTTGATTCATTAAGTGGAATTTTAATTTTACCACATGCACTAGTCATAGCTTTACTAAATAAACCTGTGACTTTACCATCAATATCAAAATAACGAATTTCCCTAAACCCAAAAATATTGGTATAAAATTCTGCCCAAGTAGTCATATTCCCGCGGTAGACATTATGCGTTAAATGGTCAATACAACCTAAGCCAGACCCTGATGTGTCTTTATCAGTTAGATTAAATCGGTCTAAAAATTCATTATTGCGAGTAACAAAATAAATTACACTACCGCCAATACCATAAATTGCCGGTATTCCAGCCCAAAGGCTATCATGATTATTAACCACCGCATTTGCACCGCGCTTAACCGCTTCTTGTAAAGCAAACTCTGGACTTTCTACATAAAACCCCATGCTGCAAGCTGAATCTTTATGCTTAGCATAAAAATCCTGTGCTGCTAAATCTGAGCATGAATTAATAAAAAATCTAATTTGATCTTGTTCAAATAAAACAACATCATGTTTTTTGCCACTACCAACTTGCACCATCCCCAGGTTATTCATATGCGCAAAGGATCTATCTTTATCTTTGGTCACAAACTCCACAAAGGCGAATCCGTCTGTTTTTAATGGGTTCTCATATTGCTCCATATATTACTCCAATAAAAAAATATATAGTACACAAGTTCAATTATAAAATCTAAAATATTTTTATGTACACCGTATACCTCACTATGTCTATACTAGCAATATTCATATCTAGAATTAAAACACCATGGGCATACTGATAAATAAACCACCCGTAAGATTAACATAAAAAAGACGATTTATGTTACATATACCATTGTAAATTTTAATTATAGTATCTTTAACTAACTTATTACCCCATATATGTAGCACACTAATACAAAAATGAGCTAATTATTGCGCCACAAATATATTACAATCATTGCTTGTGTGCAAAAACTTAAAGCACAACGCATAATTAAACCAAGCAATTAAATTAAACCAAGCAATTATCATAAAGGGTTCTTAAATGCTAGAAAGTGTTCCATCCCGCTTAGCAAAATCATTAAACATACGTGAAGAACAAGTTATAAAAACAGTTGCGCTGCTGGATGAAGGTGCTACAGTGCCTTTTATTGCCCGGTATCGTAAAGAAATAACCGGAGGCTTATCCGACACCCAATTACGTGATTTTGTTGAACAGCTTGACTATATGCGTGAACTAGACAGTCGCCGGGAAACTATTTTAAATTCAATTAGAGAGCAAGACAAACTAACTCCAGAATTAGAAGATGTGATTAACCACGCCAGCAGTAAAACCACTCTAGAAGACTTATATCTACCATATAAACCAAAACGCCGCAGCAAAGCTCAAACGGCTCGAGAAGCTGGGCTTGAGCCGTTAGCGCTAAGCCTATTAGAAAATCAAACTTTAACTCCAGAGCTGGAAGCAGAAAAATACCTTAATGAGGAACATAGCATAACTGATATAAAAGCAGCCCTAGATGGCGCCCGTTATATTTTGATTGAGCTTTTTGCTCAAAATGCAGACCTACTAGCTATTTTACGCCAAAAATTCTTGACTGAAGCTATAATTACCACAACTGTTACCCCTGGACAAGAAGAAATTGGCATAAAGTTTACTGATTACTTTAATTATGCAGAAAAAGCCAGCACTATCCCGTCTCACCGAATGCTGGCAATATTACGTGGGTCTAATGAAAATATACTCAATATTAAAACCATTTACCCAGATCAAGATGAAACTTTACTTGCAGCTACTCAATCAACCGACACTACTTCAAGTAAACCATATTTAAGTAAGCCATACCTCAAACCAATAAACAGCTATGAGAAAATCATTGCGGATACCTTCAAAATATACGCTGGCAATAATGCCAGCAATTGGTTATTAGATGCGGTACGCTTGAGTTTTAGAGCTAAGATTTTTATAAGTTTAGAAACAGAATTACTCACTAAACTCAGAGAGGCTGCTGAAATAACTGCAATTAAAGTATTTGCTGACAATTTACACAATATACTTCTGCAAGCACCAGCCGGAACCAAATCTACTATGGGGCTTGATCCAGGAATTAGAACCGGAGTTAAAATAGCGGTAGTGGATAATACCGGAAAAGTCCTTGATACAGCCGTAATATATCCATTCCAGCCCCAGAATAAATATCAAGAGGCTATGCACAAATTATATCAACTTGCTAGTCAATATAAAATTGAATTCATTAGCATCGGTAATGGAACTGCATCTCGAGAAACAGAAAAACTGGTTAATGATGTAAAAGCACAGCACCCAGAACTGAACTTAGCTTGTGTAGTAGTATCTGAGGCTGGCGCATCTGTATATTCAGCATCAGAATATGCTGCTCTAGAATTTCCCAATCTGGATGTCAGCTTGCGGGGAGCAGTATCAATTGCGCGGCGCTTACAAGACCCGCTGGCAGAACTAGTCAAAATTGAACCCAAATCAATTGGAGTTGGACAATATCAGCATGATGTTGATCAAACCAAGCTGAGCAAATCGCTGGATAATGTGATTGAAGACTGCGTTAATTTAGTTGGGGTAGAAGTTAATACTGCATCAATACCGTTATTATCTAGAGTTGCTGGATTAAATAGCAGCATAGCAGCAAACATTGTTGCTCACCGTGATGCCAACGGTAAATTTACTAACCGAAAACAACTAAAAAAAGTACCTCGTCTCGGCGATAAGACTTTTGAGCAATGCGCTGGTTTTCTGCGTATTAATGATGGTGATAATCCATTAGATAAATCTGCGGTACATCCGGAAAGTTATCCACTAGTTGAACAAATAGGCAGCACATTAAAAGTTGAAACTAAAGAATTGTTTAATAATAGCGTGCTATTAAAGCAAGTCAAAGCCAGCGAATTTGTCTCAACAACGTATGGACTGCCAACTGTACTAGACGTGATAAAGGAATTAGAAAAACCCGGACGTGATCCGCGCGGCGAATTTAAAACTGCCAAATTCAGCGATGGTATTGAAAATATAAACGACTTAATCATCGGCATGGAACTAGAGGGAGTCATAACTAATGTAACCAACTTTGGCGCATTTGTTGATATTGGTGTACATCAAGATGGGCTAGTGCATATTTCCCAACTAACAGATAAATATATAACCAACCCAAATGATATAGTTAAAACCGGGCAAATTGTAAAAGTTCGAGTGCTTGAAGTTGACAGTAAACGCAAGCGAATTAGTCTGACTATGCGCCTGAATAGTAATAGTCTTGGTAGCAATAACTCCAAGCCACAACAACAGCAACATAATAATAGAAACAATAAGCCAGGAGAAAAAATCAACAATGGCTACAGCAATAACAGCGGCAAGCCAAAACCATTAGGAGCCTTGGCTAATGCTTTTGCTAATTTGAAGAAGTAAATAATGAAAAAAATCATAAACACCATACTATGGGATTTAGATGGTACATTAATCAATAGTGAACACATTAGTAATCAATCTGGTATTTTGGCAGCAAAGTTATTAGGATATACTTACACTGGTGATGATATTCCACCTGGAATTGCAAATCAACATGGTTTTGAATTAGTTTTTAAACAAAAGCCCGCAGAAAACCCAGATTTATTTAATCGCTGGAAAAAGATGACTGATACAAACATTCTGCAAGAACTTAATTCTACCCAGCAAATTAATCAATCGGTCAAACTATTTGAGTATTTTCATCAGCTTGGGCTGTTACAGTCAGTGGTTAGTAATTCACCATCAGGGATAATTAAACATAGCTTACAGCAACTTAGACTTGCAACTAAATGCCACAGCTTTTTCGGCAGCGATCAAGTTGAGCATGGCAAACCTCATCCACAGCTATACTTAAACGCTATACTACATCATAATACCACAGCCAATCAATGTTTATGCTTTGAGGATAGCTATGTCGGAATAACTGCGGCTCGGGCAGCAGGGTTATCTGTAATTGGAATTGGGAAGAACAGCCAAGACTATGCCCCAGATTTAGTGCTTATGCTAGAAGATAATGATTGGCTGCCACAATTGCTTAATCACTATGAATTTAAACCACAGCAGTAAACTATAAATTAATTTTACTACTCAGAGGGTACTGCCAGCATATGCACGAAAGAACAAGGAATAAGTTAAACAAAGCAACCGGAGTGTACAACAAGTACATGAGGATTGCGGTTTTAACCGTATGACACAGTTATCAGTGATATAGGCTGAGCAGTAACACAATTAATTAACCACGTATAACTAAATTTATTGCTATAAGAATACTCTGCCCAAATAGATATGAGCGTCGTCCATTCCATCCATGTATAATATCAGGTAGGTTCGCATTATCTTTAAACGGCAATTCTATGGTAAAAGATAAACAGTCAAATTCATTGCCTACCCAGTTGGTGGCTAAACTAGATGCTTCATTACTAAAATGTCCTTTTTCATAGCCAAATACATTTTGATAATCCGGATTAACTAATTCTAAATAGTGCGTAAATTTTTCTGCTAACTGAGCTTGTTTGTTGCTGTAGGAAGCGTTTTCTTGACATCCAGCAGTAAAAACATAAGGAATAGCTTCATCTCCGTGCACATCAAAAAACATATCCACCCCAGTTTTTTTCATTTCTTTCTGTACCCAGTATACCTCAGGTGAACGTTCTAAACTCGGCAATAACCATTCCCGATTAAGATTAACCCCTTGCGTATTTACCCGCAAATTACCCATATAAGCGCCGTCAGGGTTCATATTTGGTACTAAATAAAAAACGCTATCTTTAAGCAGTGTTTTGCTAATACTATCTTGCCTATCCAATAATTTATGAATCAAACCCTCCATAACCCATTCCGTCATAGTTTCACCAGGATGCTGACGCGCTATAATCCAAATTTTATTTTGGGCTAATTCATCGCCAACCACCAACAAGTCAACATTTCTACCTTGATGAGTTTGTCCAAGAATTTTATGTGATACACCAACCGTATTATTAGCTACCCCAACTAATCCTAAATGACGCGCATATGAATATGGCTCAAAATAAGCAAAATAGACGCTGTTAGCTGTTGGTTTTAAATTAAAAGTCAAGTTATCACCATCAAAATCTGATGCTACTCGACACCAATGCTTATTATCATAACTCATACACACATTATAATTATTCCAGCCATCTGGATAAGCAGAATCTTTCAAACCAGTAATGGTCATAGTTAGAGTTAGATCTTCCATGCTAACACTGTCATTTTTAACAGTATTAAGATTATTTAATTGAAAATAAAACCACTGCTTAAATTTTGAATTAGTATCATTACGCAAGCTAAAAACTAATTTGAAAGGATTACTAATGTCTACAACCTCAATACTTCCACCGTCAAAATTAGTATTTACTCCAATTGCTGCCATATAACACTCCATCTATTTATATTTTTTTATCTATAATTAATCTCGAAATCATCAACTCGTGGATAAATTTCTAATATACTCACTAGTCTTAGATAATGCCTCGCTAAGCTTAGCAACATCACTGCCACCAGCTTGAGCCAAATCAGCCCTGCCACCGCCCTTACCGCCAACTAATGCTGCTAAATAATTTACAATATCCCCAGCTTTATATCTACTGTTATTCTCATTGATTAACTCTTTAGTTACTCCGACTACCAGATTAACTTTCTCTACATTCTTGCACCCAAGTACCACAATCGCCTTACCCAGTTTATTTTTTAACTGCTCAGTTAATTCAACTAAAGTTTTATTATCCATATCTGCCAATTCAAGCACTAATAACTTACAGCCGTCCGGTAATAGTTCTGCTTGGTCTAAATACTGACTAGCCTGAAGTATTGCAATTTTAGCTTTTAAATCATCAATTGTCTTATTTAGCTGTCGATTGTTTTCAACGAGCACCGCAACTTTTTCAGTTACAACATCATTGTTTTGAGCTTTTAGACTGCTGCGCAGCCCGTCCAGAACTGACATATTTTTCTGCATTTGTTTAACCGCAGTTTCTCCCGTTATCGCCTCAATTCGGCGAATGCCGTTAGCTATACCTGACTCACTAGTTATACTAAAAAATCCAATATCTCCAGTTCGAGCAACATGAGTACCGCCACACAGCTCAGTAGAAAACCCACCCATTTGAATAACCCGCACTTCATCAGTATATTTCTCTCCAAACAACGCCATAGCCCCATTTTTTATAGCTTCTTCATAGGGCATAGACTTTATTATAACCGGGTAATTCATCATTATTACATGATTAACAATCCGTTCAATTTCTTCAATCTGGCTTGCCGTCAACGGTTTATCATTAGCAAAATCAAAGCGGGTGTATTCGCTACATACTAAAGACCCTTTTTGTACCGCATGTACTCCCACAACCTCATGCAATGCCTTATGCAGTAAATGAGTCGCCGAATGATTACGCGCAGTAGCAAGTCTTTGATGTAAATCGTAAGTCGCAGTCACATTATCACCAACTTTTAGGCATCCATTGCTTAAACGCCCTATATGCCCAAAAACATTGGGTCGAATTTTTTGCGTATCGCTAATATTAAATAATGCAACTGCTCCACCAGCAATTTCAATAACTCCGGTATCGCCAACCTGTCCACCGCCTTGTGCATAAAACACAGTCTGATTCAATACAATAACACCTTCCTCGCCGCTGCTTAATTGGTCGACCTGTTGATTATTGCAATAAATAGCTACAATTACAGCTTCTATGCTATTGTCAGTATATCCACTAAATTTAGTCTCATCTCCACTATATTCAACCACCGCATTAGTTTTAAATTTGCCTGCAGCGCGTGCCATATCTTTCTGCTTTTGCATACACACATCGAATCCGGCAATATCCACCGTAATACCATGCTCACGACAAATATCTTCGGTTAAATCAAGTGGAAAACCATAGGTATCGTAGAGTTTAAATGCTGTCGCTCCATCAAGTTTGAAAGCTATATATTCATGTGGCGGCACTCCTCCATACGTATCGAATGTTAATTTTTCCTCGGCTCTTACAATGTCTAATTCAGCTATCTTCCAATCTAATTGCCTCATTTCACCATGTAAAATATTCATTCCGGCGCTGATAGTCTCAAAAAATTTGTGTTCTTCTCGCAAAATAGTATGCTCAATCTTTTGCTGCTGCTCTACCAATTCAGGATAGGCTTCACCCATTTGAATAACTAATTCATCAACCAGTTTATGTAAGAATGGTACACGCTGCCCTAATTTATAGCCATGACGAACGGCGCGTCGGATTATACGCCGTAAAACATAACCGCGCCCTTCATTGGAGGGCTCTGCTCCATCAGCAATTAAGAAACTGATCGATCGAATATGGTCGGCTAATACTTTCAATGATGGATCATTGCTTAAATCAACCGCATTAACTGAATCGCTGTGATTACTTAAATTATTCAAACTGTCAGAATACATGCTGTCATTACACTTGATAATCTTTACCGCAGCTTGAATCAAATTAGCAAATAAATCAATTTCATAATTACTATGCACATTTTGCATTACTGCAGCAATACGCTCAAGCCCCATTCCCGTATCTACTGAAGGTTTCGGCAGTGGATGCAATATACCTTTTTCATCACGATTAAACTGCATAAACACGCAGTTCCAAATTTCAACATAACGATCACCATCCGCATTAATTGTGCCAGGTAGTCCACCGAATATGTGTGCCCCATGATCATAAAATATTTCAGTGCATGGACCACATGGTCCAGTGTCACCCATTTGCCAAAAATTATCTGAGCCACCATTTTCATTATCGCCAATTTTAATAATACGGTCAGTTGCTAACCCAATGTTCTTATTCCATATATCAAAAGCTGCATCATCAGTTTTATACACTGTAACATATAACTTATCTGCTGGTATTTTAAGTACTACAGTTAAAAACTCCCAGGCAAATTGTATTGCCTCAAGTTTAAAATAATCGCCAAAGCTAAAATTACCTAACATTTCAAAAAACGTATGATGGCGCGCAGTATAACCAACATTTTCTAAGTCATTATGCTTACCTCCAGCACGCACGCATTTTTGAGAACTGGTAGCGCGTACATAATCAAGACTATCTAAACCCAAGAATACATCTTTAAATTGATTCATGCCTGCATTAGTAAACAACAAGGTTGGGTCATTGTGAGGTATTAGCGAGCTTGACTTAACTATTGTATGCCCTTTACTTTCAAAATAGCCTAAAAAAATTTTGCGTAAATCATTGAGTTTCATTAAATTATTTACCTTAAACTGAAATACCACCACGGAGTATTTATTAACTATATGTTTTAACTTCATACGTTTTAACTTCAACGCTGCCAAAATTATACCCCAATTATTGATGCTGTTTATAATAAAAATATATTTACATAGTTAAGAAGATGATATAATTACCTCATAGTTCCATGAGAAATTTACTTAACCATATGAAATTTACTAAAAAGCAATTAGAAAAATTAGCAGATCAGACCAGATTATTATCATGGGCGCAGGGTGCAATCATAACTTCTGCATCAGGGTTTAATTTAACTATTAGTCTTGCTACGGTTTCAGTTATTATAATAAATTTTGTTACTCTGCAAATTTTAGGATTATTTTTTGACAAAAGGAGTGAAAAATGACTACAGGAGCGTTAATTGCGATAGAAATATTTATATTTTTAGTAGTTGTTTTTGGTGTTTATGCAGGCTATCATCGTGAAGAAGACGTCCACAAAAGGAGCAAACATAAACACGCTTAATAACAACACAATAACTAAGCTTGATGACTGAGCATTTAAACATTAAACCTAAAATGCATAACATCTCCGTCGTTAACTATATAATCTTTACCTTCCAAACGCATTTTACCCGCCTCTTTAGCGCCATGCTCTCCATTATGCGCAACAAAATCAGCATAGCTAATCACCTCTGCCCGAATAAAACCACGAGCAAAATCAGTATGAATTACTCCTGCAGCTTGCTGTGCTGTATCACCAACATTTATTGTCCACGCCCGCACTTCTTTAACTCCTGCCGTAAAATAAGTCTGCAAACCTAATAAATTATAACCAGCACGAATTAGTCTATTGAGGCCTGGCTCATCAAGCCCCATATCTTTGAGAAACTCTAATTTATCGGTTTCATCCAACAAAGCAATCTCCGCCTCAATTGCAGCACAAATAGGCACAATTGGCGCATTTTCTGCCAGTGCATATTGAGTTAATTGATCAAGATACGGATTATTTATAAACCCGTTATCACTAACATTGGCTACATACATAACCGGCTTAACCGTCAATAAACATAGCGGCTTAATAATATTTAGCTGATCTTTATCCAATCCTAAGGTACGAGCAGGGTTGCCTTCATTTAGATGCGGTAATAATTGCTCCAAAACATCAACCACCAGCTTAGCCTCTTTGTCCCCAGACTTAGCTTTTTTTTGTTCCTTAAGTAGCGTTTTATCTACCGTCGCCATATCTGCCAGCGCCAATTCGGTATTTATGGTTGCTATATCATCAAGCGGATTAACCTGTCCATTAACATGGATTACATTACCATCATCAAAACAGCGCACTACATTTACAATCGCATCAGTCTGGCGAATGTTTGCTAAAAATTGGTTACCCAAACCCTCACCACTGCTGGCCCCCTTAACTAAACCAGCAATATCAACAAATTCAACAATCGCCTCTTGAGTATTTTGTGGATTAACTATTTTCTGTAACATCTTAACCCTAGCATCAGGAACTTCAACCACCCCCACATTAGGCTCAATAGTACAAAAAGGATAATTTTCTGCTGAAATCCCAGCTCGAGTTAATGCATTAAATAAAGTTGATTTACCAACGTTTGGTAATCCTACAATTCCACACTTTAGTGACATTTCTTATTTTCCTCTTTCATTTCAAAAAGTTATACACTAATAAAAAGTTATAATATAATCTTAATTCGGGCAAACCGCGGTAGCGGTAGCGGATAAAAACTCACGCAAGATTTGATTAAATAAGCTTGGATTTTCAAGACGAGTTAAATGACCAACGCCCGGCATAATCACTAATTTGGAATCACAAATATGTTCGTGCAGATACTGAGATGATTTAACTGGAGTAATAATGTCTAGTTCACCGACAACAATTAAGGTCGTTACATTAATTTGTCCAAGAATAGGCCTTAGATCAATCGAAAAAACCGCAGCTGTTGCCGCCAAATATGGTACATGCCTATTCTGTCGAAACATAGTTAAAGCCTGCTCATATAATTTTTTATCATAATGTGGTGGTAAGCACATTCTGGCAGCATACTCTGCCATAACTTCCATTGGAGTGTTTTTTATAAAATTTAGGCGTTCATTAAGCACATAAGGCGAAGTATTCGGAAAAAAAGATGTGGTGCTACATAAAGTTAAAGATAGCATACGATGTTGATAACGTTTAGTCAGCTCCTGACAAATAATCCCCCCCATAGACAATCCAATAAAATGCGCTCGCCTAATTTTCAAAAACTCTAGCAAATAGATTACATCACTAGCTAACCGTTCTAAGGTTATCTCACTGATTCCATCTCCACTTAACCCATGCCCACGCAAATCCATAGCAATAATATGATAATCCTTATCAAATTCATCTAATTGATATTTCCATGACTGCAAATTTTCGCCTAACCCGTGAATAAAAATTAGTGTAGGCTTATCCAAATTATTATTATCATGGTAATTAATTGACAAATCATCCAACATTATTGATGCCATACGTAATTTCTCGCCTCACCACCTAAAAAAATCCTATCAGTTTAAAATCTTGCGACTCGTTGATAAACAACATTTTGCTGCCATTATTATACCCTTTATTCTTGTATAAAATACATTTATCACAAATAAAGTGTCTATAACTTGTCAAAAAATTGGTAAAATGAGGGTTTGAATACTAGTTTAATTTATTGTAAATGTAAAACTTACAATAAAACCACATAATTATTGCTTAATTTTAGGTATAGGGACTCGTTATGATAAAAACAACAGATGACAGATTACTTAATGTGGAAGAACTAACCTGGGAAAAGGCTGGTCCTATTATAGAAACAGTTGCACCTCATTTAGTTGAGGCTATAGATGAGTTACCGCCAGAAAAAAGGTTTCCATTTTATAAAGCTTCCTATCATTTTGGAACACAGATAATTGACCAAAATGGGGTTTATCTGCCTTTGGCTGACGGCGACAATATATCTTTCAACGATCCTCATTTACCCGACTCGATAAAAAAAGGGCTTGGTTATATCACTGGAAAAGCTAATCCTATTGGTTTAACTTTAAACAAGAAATGT
>JAUPUP010000191.1 GCA_030917485.1 Pseudomonadota bacterium | reverse complement strand
TAAGTGGTTAATTAGTTGGTCAACTTTATGCTTAATTAAGTGGTCAATTTAAAAGTTAACTAGGTGGTCATTTTTTAGTTAATTATACAATCAAATACTGCTATGCTTATGAAATCAAAATTTATAACGCCATAGCAGCCAATAATAAAGCGGGGTTATTACTCCAATAAAAATAATATAGCTAACTATCTTTATGACGGAGTAAAATATGGAACAAAACCAATTGGCAAATCAGGTTGTAGATAGTGGTTCGAACATTATTAAGCGTAAAGCATATCCACAGGAATTTAAAGACCAGGTTGTTGGAGTATATAGAAGCGTGGTTTATGAGAGTGTAGATGATTGTGCTGCAGCCTATGATACAAGTGGAGAACGAAATTCTAAAAAAGGCCGCCATATATTTTGCCACTCAAGCACGGTAAAATATATGTTTATCAAGGATAATAGTGCTTAGATTGATGTGGAAGCCGCTTGTAAATTGTTTGAATTAAGCAGAAGTTCATATTATGAATGGTGTGCTAATGAGGATAGTCGTACAAAAGCTTCGATAGAATATGCAAAACTCAGCATTCAAATTGAGCTATTGTTTTACCACTATAAAAGCCGGTATGGTGCAAGACGTATAAAGGATGAGTTACTCAAGCTTGGAATAAAATGCAGTTGTGATAAGGTATCTAAAATTCTGCGGAATAAAGACCTGATTCCAGTCGGGTATATAAAATACAAAGTTACTACTACTAACTCTAATCACAAATATAAAGTGTTTGATAATTTGCTTGAGCGTAACTTTACTGTTGATAAACCCAATCAGGTGTATGTAGGCTGCTTTGTTTTTTGCGCTACCAAAAAAGGAATTTTTATTTCCTTAAATAATGTTACAGTTTCGACCTGTTTTTTAGCTTGAATTCTCAATACCAAGGCATTTTATAATTTGTCGGCATTGAGTGCTTTATTGTGTAGGGCAGAGCAATTCAACTTAATTGACTTTGTCCGGCATTGAGGGCTGAATTAATAAACTTATTTTAAGAATTTGTTTTAAGGAAAAATAATGAACACTGACGCTCCCTGCAACTTAAATCCTTCTGCACCCCATAAAAACATAACCGCTCCTGCTAACACTACCAATAAAACTACAACTAATAGTAGTTATAGCCAGATATACAGTAATTTGTGTACACTGGATTACAAAAAAATAATTGAAATTGTAACATCTGTTGTTAAAGGAGCACCATGCCCCGACCAGGAATGTCAAAATATTTTCAATAAGTTACAGAACATTGCTAAAATCAATCCAAGCTCTACCTGCCACTATCCATTAATTATTACACAAGCTCTGGCATTGGCATATATCTATTCAAATGGAAGTAACGCATTTATTAATAACGCTTTTAATACAGATTCATTTAAATGTTGGTTAAATATTCAGTCTGTTTACAATAATGGCAGCATTAATATGAACAAAATAAATATCCGTAATATCAATAATACTTATTTAGAGCAGGGAAATATTAAATTTCCAGAAGATAATAATCATTTTCATACTGTACCCATGGTTCAGGAAACAAGAATTATCCTAAATAAAAGTGGGATTCAAGGTGAAATCTATACTACTGCCAATAGAACTGGTAATTCAGAAAAAAGAGCAATTATTTATTACAAGGACAAGGGGTTATTATATATCGGAAGTGTAAATAATGAACACCAACCCTCTGATACAGGGAGTATTGTTAGTAAACATAAAAACATAACTACCGGAATGTGGAAAGAGGGTAAATTATTAGGAAAATATGTAGAAATACAATATGCAGATAGCAATGCAAATAATAAGTATCAAGGTGAGTATGCGCGGGGTAAACCTAATGGTATGGGTACTCTCACAAGTCGTGATGGTTCCATTTATACGGGATATTTTGTTGACGGCATGCAGCATGGTAAAGGAAGTTATACAGATCGAAATAAAAATAAAATCACAGGAACATGGAATAATGACAAACTGACAACAGAAGCTGTAGAAATACGTTTTATAACCGGGGATATTTACACAGGGCAGCATCAAGACGGGACACCACACGGTAATGGTTTTATCAAATATTCCCATGGTTCCAGTCATGCGGGTAACTTTACCAATGGAATATTGCATGGTAAAGGGAGTTATATGTCTAAAGATGGAGATAAAATTACAGGAGTGTGGAATAATGGCGAACTGACAACCGCAGATGTAAAAGTACATTTTATAACCGGGGATATTTATAGGGGTCAACATAAAAACGGTGTAGCCCACGGTGAGGGTATTGCAGAATATTCTAATGGTTCCAGATACAAGGGAGCATTTGTTAATGGCATACGACATGGTCAGGGGAAACATACTGATATAAATAAAAATATAATTTCAGGGGAATGGAATAACAATAATCTGGAATCAACAGCAACCATAAATATAGTTTATTATTCAACAAAAAAAGTATATAGTGGTTCGCATCAGAATGGTATACCCCATGGTGATGGTGTTATCAAGTATGCTGATGGTTCTAGCCACGAGGGAAATTTTGTTAACGGATCACTGTGTGGTAAAGGAAGTTATACTGACAAGAAAGGAAACAAAGTCTCAGGGACATGGGAGAACGGTAAAATAACAACAGCGAAAATAGTAACACAGTATGCAGATGGAAAAGTATACGAAGGTGAACATGATGAAACCGGTAATCCTCACGGTCAAGGAGTTTTAAAAGATTCTGATGGGGTTCGTAGCTACCAGGGCACATTTGAGCATGGAGCATTACGTGGTCATGGAAGTTATACTGATGAAAATGGAAACACAACCTCAGGCATATATGAAGGTGATAGTGTGGTGGCAAAACTCCTGGACATCACTATTTTTTCAGAAGTGCTACTAATGCCTGCGGCAGCATAATCTGGAGATCAAAAAATTAAACCTGGGCATATGTGAGAGATTCCATCGCACAATGAAAGATGAGTTTTACAGCATTGCATTTCGTAAAAAAAATCTACAATTCATTGGAATAGTTAGAGGTTGATGCAAATGAATGGCTCAGTAATACAATGAATTTTGCCCACATTCAGGACGGTATTACTACGGGGAACCTCCAATGCAAAAAAAGTTGTGGTACACTATAATAGGGGGACAAACCTGACAACTTAGCTAATCTTACAGATTTAGAAAAAATTGTCAGTTAAATGGTGATTGTCCGATTAAGTCGAGGCTTTTACACTGTCACACAAGATCTGACAAATTCAGATAGCGATTGTAAATCGCTATCTTTCATGAGTATCTGTATATAAGAACTTATTCAGGCATTTGAGCTGAATTTTGTAATTCAATATACCAACCCGGTGATTGAGTAATCATTAGCTGGATTCCAGACTCTGAACCGCTCTCAACAATTATCGGCACAAGATTGGTATCTGCCAAGTATTGGAATTGAAAGGTATAGCGCGCATGTGCTGGAGCTGTGCCATCACTAAAGGTAAAATCATAGTAACCACTCATTACTCCATACCCACATCAGGCTAGGGTTTCATAAGGACCAGACTCCTCAACTGGAGTTGCCATAGGTCCATGAGCAAGAAAACCAGTAAAATAGTCATAAATTTCCTGCAAACCAATGCGGGTTGTAGAACTTAATGTTGGCATTAAGACTGCATCCGGAGTGTACTCTATTCCGGTAAAAAAAGCTGCCCCAATATATGGATCGGTACAGTCATAAGTTACGCCGTTACTTACGCAAGACGCACTTCCATATGGACTGTAGGCATATGCATTACTAGCCCATTGCGTAAGTATTTGATTACCTATGCTAGTAGTAAACATGGGGGCGGTGACCGGACATAATGAAGTATTATCGGAATTTGACGTACCACCAGAATTACATCCTGAGACTAGGACAACAGAGGCCATGGACACTAGATTCAAAGTTGACAATTTACGCATTATAGCTCCTTTAAAAAACACCACATGGCCGTTATTCTATAACATTTAATCTCATCACATAAAAATATTTCCACATAACAAATTTCAAAACCGTATAAAACATAATGTTTATGTTAAATATTTAGGTAGCATTTTATACATTAAGTCGGGTAATATTTACTCTCATGACTTTATTCAAATAACCCAAGTTCTCTTAGAGCCTATTTGAAAACTTCCAATCTATTACAAAAAGCATTAGATTGACTATAATCTCGTGGAATTCTATTTCAATTACCAATTTTTTAACTTCGTTAGCAAGCTATAACGATTAAAGTTTTCAAGCAGGCTCTAAACTTAAACTCAAAAAATATGCTTCTACAAGGGGGAAACTCCCCTTGTATTGCTAAGAATTCTCAAAGCGACGTTAACATTAAATTACATAGAGTGCAGTTAAATAAAATATGGTACAATCTAATCCTGTAGTTGATTCATAACTTTAATGATAATTAAACTGATTTTAGTTAAAAGAATAAATCAATAAAAGTAAAATAAAATTAACAAAAGGAGCTTTGTGAATACCCAGGAAATTACAAAAATAGCTATTAATGCACTAGAGGATTTAAAGGGTGACGATATCGTAGTTATTGATACAAGTAAAGCATCAGCTTTATTTAATGCCATTATTGTGTGTTCCGGCAGCTCTACCCGTCAAGTTTCAGCCTTAGCCCATAATGTTACTGAAGATTTTAAAACCAATGGGATTAGAATAATTGGGATTGAAGGTAAAAAAGGTGGAGAATGGGTTTTAGTTGATGGCGGTGATGTCGTAGTACACATCATGCTTCCAAGAGTAAGAAGTTACTATTCACTTGAAGAGTTATGGAATAATGATCATACTAAACAAGAATAAAACACTTATATTGTATAATAGACTAACCTTATATATAACATAAGAAACATGCAAACTATTCATGGCGTAGCGCTTAGTATATACGGCTGTGGCATAATTATATGCGGTAGCAGTGGAATTGGTAAAAGTGAATTAGCTCTTGAACTAGTTTCCCATGGGCATCAATTTATTGCTGATGATGTAGTAAATGTGTCTAGAGCTGACGCTGAGAATCACGTTACAATAATTAATCCAGACAAGCAGTTTTTTATTAATATTCGTGGCTTAGGCTTTATTGATATCCAGCAAATTTTTAATAAGCAAAATAGTATTAAAAACTCAAGTAAATTGGATATGATTATTCAGCTTTCGAATATGGACCTTTTAACTATTGACCCGCTTGAGCAACTGCGAGACACTACAGAGATTTTAGGCACTCAAATAAGCAGATACACCTTAATAAAAGGCGTTTCTCGTCCTCTAGCAGTCTTGGTTGAAGTTCTGGTAAAACAATATTTAGAACAAAACTCAACTTCGTTTGATTCACACGAGGCGTTTATTGAGATGCACCGCAAACATTAAAATTGAAAGAGCTTACAAAATATGACAATGTCCAGAATTGAAAGACTAAGAGTATATGCAATTGATTTTGATTAGTGGTCTAGCTGGCGCAGGCAAATCGACTGCTTTGCGAATTCTCGAAGACAGTGGCTATAACTGCGTAGATAATTTACCGCCACCTATGTTGGTACAATTGGTAGAAATGCATCAAACTGCTAATGAAGCTAAAAAAATTGCGGTAAGCGTGGATACGCGCTCCTATTCGCTACTGCGTCAACTTCCTTTAGCTATGCAAAACCTTAATCAGTTGGGCATAGAGACTAAAATAATATTTTTAGATGCTAGAACCGATGTACTAATTAAACGATTTTCTGAAACCAGACGTAAGCATCCTTTATCCGATGATAAAAAAACCCTTCATGACTGTATTATTGAAGAACAACGCATTTTATCAGACATGAGCAGCATTTCTCACAGAGTTGATACCAGTGACTTAACTGCTAACGAGTTACGAGAAATAATTAAACAATTTGTTCAAGCTGATTATTCACAATTAAATATAGTTATTCAATCGTTTGGCTTTAAGTATGGGCTGCCGATAGATTCGGACTTTGTTTTTGATGTGCGCTGCTTACCTAACCCCTATTATGATAAAAACATTCGCGATTTTAACGGCACTCAGACTCCAATTATTGAATTTTTATCTAAACAGAACAAAGTTCAATTAATGATTAATGATATCTATAATCTAGTCAATAACTGGCTTGCCGAATTTAGCCGAGATAACCGCAATTATGTAACTATTTCAATTGGCTGCACTGGTGGCAAGCACCGTTCAGTCTATATTGCCGAACAACTCCACGCTCTCATTATAACCTCTGGCTATAAATCAATTGTCCGGCATCGGCATATTAATCATCACCAATAACCTAGACTATTGCCTCAATCCAATATCACATTACATCTACATTTGCCATTGAATGGACTGCCCAATTATTAAAATAGCGCCAGCATTCTTTAGTAGGTGTGTTAAAATTGCTCGTTTATAAGCTTAGCAAGCTTTTGAACTTACCAAGCGTTTACATTTACGTAGTGTTTGCTTATTATTTTTTATGCTGGATGACCAATATCAAGCTTGAGCTCAGATGTTATAAAATAACGAAGTTATACAGTGATGGAGTTTAATTATGAAATTCAAAAAAATAACCGATCTTGAACTTAAAAACAAGGTAGTGTTTGTGCGCACTGATATGAATGTTCCAATCCAGGACGGGGCTATCACTGACAATACCCGCATCGTTGCAGGAATGAAGACCATTAAACATGCTTTAAACCAAGGTGCTAAAGTAATTGTGGCGACTCATTTAGGTCGCCCAAACGAAGGAGCGTGCAGCAGCAATGACAGCGTAAAACTGGTTAGTGAATATTTATCTAAACAAATCAACCAAGAAATTGCACTCATAAATAATTTGAATGACAAAATTAATTTTGATAAGTCTAGTATAGTAATGCTAGAAAACGTGCGCTGTAACGTAGGTGAAAAACAAAACGACATTCAGCTCGGCAAAAAATATGCAAATTTATGCGATGTTTTCGTTCATGATGCTTTTGCCACAGCGCACAGACGAGAAGCCTCAACTGATGCCATAGGTGAATATGCTCCTGAGGTATGCGCCGGATTACTTATGAGTAGTGAGTTGCAAGCATTATCTAAAGCATTAGCTACCCCACAAAAACCAATAGTTGCTATTGTTGCTGGTTCTAAGGTATCTACTAAATTATCAATATTAAACAATCTAGCCGAAAAAGTCGACTACCTAATTGTCGGCGGTGGAATTTTAAACACTTTTTTATTAGCCAAGGGCATTAATACCGGAAAATCTCTAGTAGAAGCAGAATTAGTTGATCAAGCAAAGAGCATCATGCAGAACATGGAAGCACGAGGTGCAAAAGTGCCACTGCCACACGATGTAGTAACGGCTAAATGCTTTACTCCAGACGCTGCAGCAACTCAAAAGAGTGTAGCCGAAATTGAAAAAGATGATATGATTCTAGACATTGGTCAAAATTTTGCTAAGCAATTAACTGAAATTATTGAAAAAGCAGGCACTATAATCTGGAACGGACCAGTTGGCGTTTTTGAATTTGATCAATTTGCCAATGGCACCAAAATTCTTGCACATAGTATAGCAAATAGTAAGGCGTTCAGCCTTGCTGGCGGTGGTGATACCATTGCTGCAATTAATAAATTTCAATTAATGGACAAGATCAGTTATGTTTCAACTGCAGGTGGTGCTTTATTAGAATTTTTAGAAGGCAAACCATTACCCGCAGTTACCTTATTAGAAAGAAGGGCTTAAATTAGAATGAGCAGTTACTCAATTTACTCAGTTAAACAAATATTGTCAAGACAAGTATTGTCAAGCACGCCGGAACTTGATACACAAGTTGAACTCCGCGGCTGGGTTAGAAGCCGGCGTGATTCCAAATCTGGTATTTCTTTTATTGCCTTATCTGATGGTTCTTGCTTTGATACCATTCAAATTGTGGCACAAAATAACCTAGCTAATTATGCCGACATTTTACGCCTAACTAAAGATTGTTCTATTATTGTTACCGGGAAGGTAGTAGCCTCACTTGGTGAGGGTCAGCACATAGAAATACTTGCCGACAATATAAAGATCCTTGGCTTTGTTGAAAACCCTGATTCCTACCCGGTATCGCCGAAACGACATACAGTAGAATACTTGCGCGAAGTAGCACATTTACGCCCACGCACTAATCTAATTGCTGCGGTGATGCGCATCCGTAATACAGTATCTTATGCTATCCATCAATACTTACAAGATAATGGTTTTTTTTGGATTCATACCCCATTAATCACGGCTGCTGATGCTGAAGGTGCGGGTGAATTATTTCAGGTTACTAGCCTAGACTTGAATAATTTACCTAAGGATGAACAAGGCAAAGTTGATTTTAAACGTGATTTTTTTGGCAGCCCAACTTTTTTAACTGTATCGGGACAATTAAACGCCGAAGCGTATTGTCTGGGCATGTCTAAGGTTTACACCTTTGGCCCCACTTTTAGGGCTGAAAACTCAAATACTACTAGACATTTAGCTGAGTTTTGGATGGTAGAACCAGAAATAGCTTTTGCTAATTTAATGGATAATGCACTACTAGCCAAATCCTTATTAAAATACGTATTTAAAACCGTGTTAGATAAGAATGCTGATGATATGGGGTTTTTTGCCCAATTTATCAATAAAGATGTAGTAACCCGCCTGGAACAACTAGTTAATCAAGAGTTTGCCGTATTAACTTACACTGAAGCAATTGATTTTCTGCTAAAATCCAACAAATCTTTTGAAAATGAAGTTAGTTGGGGAATTGACTTAGCCTCTGAGCATGAACGGTGGTTATGTGAAGAATTAATGCAGCGCCCAACTGTTGTCACTGACTATCCGCGAGATATTAAAGCGTTTTATATGCGACAAAATGATGATGGTAAAACCGTTGCAGCAATGGATATTCTTGCTCCAGGCGTGGGCGAGATTATTGGTGGTGCACAGCGTGAGGAACGCTATGATGTACTAGTGGCGCGTATGCAAGAAATGGATATTAGCCGTGAAACTCTATATTGGTATTTAGATTTACGCCGTTTTGGCACTGTACCACACGCTGGGTTTGGTTTAGGTTTAGAACGCCTAATCAGTTATATCACTGGTGTGCAAAATGTTCGGGATGTAATCCCCTTCCCTCGCGCAAGTAAAAGCGCTAACTTCTAATTTTTTAAAGAATTGTTTCTAAAGTATATGATATCCTGTTTCCGTTTTCTTTTAGCGTCGTCCATCGTAGTCGCATCTGCAGTAATGCTCGGCACAATGACTGGCTGCTCTGATACACCGAATAATGTATCAATTAACCTTAATCAAGGTCAATGTGTACAACTTAGTCAATATAATTCATCGGCACAAACCACCATGTATAATGATAATCCTGACTATTATAATTTAGTGGCAAATAACCCACAATCAAGCACTATAACACCATATTGTATGGCGGTAACCGTGCAAAACAATAATACTGGAGACAATGCCAATAATATTCAAATCACTAACAGCGGATTGCAAGTTAGTTTTACTCCAATAAATTCATCAAGTACTACGGTAACCTTATATGATCCAGCGGCAGCAAATGTTACTATTAGCGATGAATCACAACAAGCAAATAATGTAGTATTATTTGATCCGCAAAACTGTGCCACTACAACTGGGGCTAACGTAGTTACCTTGATGACAGGGGGCGGCTACTGCACTTTTTACCTAGAGATACTCAATGAATCCAGCCCAATTGGAGTATATCCGTATAATATCACCTATAATTATACTAATGGTAACGCCAATTACTCGGTTAATACCACCATGAATCAAAGAGTCTATTTATACGGCGGCGGTAATAATGGCTTAAACTATGTATCAGCCAATGCCACAAGCGCTGCTAATCGCAGTTCTACAGCAGCATGGCAAACCGGTATATCTGGAGCCCCCCAGTCTTTTGTTCAATATATAACTGGGGGTGGATATGGTTTTATATATTATGCGGCAGGTACTGGCATATATGTTTATAATGGAGAAAACACCACACAAATTGGCAAATCATTCCAATATAATGTTAATGCTATAGCTTTTGACAGCGCCGGCAATATTTATGCTGCGGTTGATAATAATGGACTATGGGTGTATGACATTTCAGCAAGCAGCCCACAGTGGGTGCAAGTACAAGATAGTAATGGATATATTAGCAATAGCAGTAATATCATCAGCCTAACTGGGTTTGAATTTGCTGGAGCTCCTAATACCTTGTATGAAATAACCAGCTCTGCGGCTTATTATTGTAATAACCCGAATGCAGCAACCGCTACTGAGTCGTGTGCTCCAGCTACCGGAGGCAGTACACCGAGCATATTTTTTGCTACATCAAGTGATGTGGATAGCTTTGGTAATTTATATACGGGAGACGTAGACAACTTAAATAGTGTTGGCGTTTCCCAATATACCAATATATGGAGCGCCCAATTTTTAAATAATCCGAGCATAGCTTACACGGGAACTAGCGGCCCTATAATTAACGGGGTGAGGTGGTCCAATTTAACTGGAACTTCTACTGTGTATTTTGGGGTGGGGAATGAGAGTACTGAAAGTTCAGTATATCAATGTTTATCTGGCGCATGTGCCCCACTTATTAGTGACTCAGGATCTGGCAGCTCAGTATCAGGAATTATTAATACAGTTACTACCGATGGGCTAGGTAATTTATATGCTGGCGGACAAAACATTTTCTCAGCGGATTGGAGTAGTGTTGCCGGTGTCGTACCTGGCGGATTTGTTTTATTCGGAATGAGCAGCGATAGCCCAAGCAGCGGGCTATGGACACCTATCTTGACAACTGATGGTGAACCAGCTATAATAAATTATGTGGCAGTAGGCTCAATGTTAACCTCTTACTAAAAATTAATGGAAAAAAATGAAATCTAAATTGTTCAAACTAGGAAAATCTTTATTAGCTGTAATTATAGTTACACTATCTTTGGTCGGTTGTGGCGCAAGCAATAATGTAACTTTTTCGACAACTAACGGAGAGTGCGCAACTGGTCAAAGCGGAGCACCTTATTGTATGTCGGTAAAAATCCAAAATAATAACGGCGGGCAAAACTGGATCACCAGCACTAACTTTCCAATTAGCGATATTGCTATGACTATCTCCGGTGTGGGTAATTTACAAAGCCCGGCAACTAATCAAAGCGCGATGGATCCAAATAACTGCACTGGAAGTACCATCGATCCCGGTGGCAGTTGTACTTTTTATCTACAATTAACCGGAGAAAATTTTTCGGTGGAATCCCAGGAAAATATTGATATTAACGTTACTTACACTATCAATGACACCCTATTTGGCAGCAGCAGCAATACTTCATCTTCATCTTTTACCGTATATGAATTAACTAATCTATATGTCATGCAAAACAACAGCAATCTGACCATATATAACAGCTCCTGGAATAACTATGGGCGAGCCGAGTCATCCAACCCATCCGCTAATTCATTAGCTATTGATACCAATTCGTTTGGCTTAGCCTATTTTAGCAACAATCTCGGTATTTACAATTATGGTATCAGCGATAATCTTACTTCGTCATCAATTAGCGCTGGCAATATAATTGGGGCAAATAATTTATTTACTTATTCAAGTAATTTATATGCGGCAAATGTTACTTCAAATGGTTCATCAAATGGAGTATACAGTTGGTCATTATCCGGTGAAAGCTGGAACTCATCCAGCAGTCCTGTGTGCTTACCTATTAATACCACACTGGTTAATAATGCTAACGCTATTTCGCCTACCCCGGTTACATATTTAGCCAGCTCCTCCAAAATTTATGCTTGTACTAACTCAACTGGTAACCCTCAAAATACACAAGAAGGGCTCACTGGACTAAGTGGCAGTATAAACACTTTAGCTTTTAGCACTGATGTAACTTCATCATCTTATAGTGGCTTATATGCTGGTACTAGTCAAGGCTTATTTGTTGAATCTGGAGTAACAGCCAGTCAAAGCGCAACCTGGAGTCAAGTTACCAGTGCCGATGGTGCTCTCGGTGAGATCACTGCATTGACGGTGGCTTCTGAAAGTGATACTGAAGGAATAATTTTTGCTGGAGGAGCAGACGGACAAATCTGGGTAGTCCTTCCTGAATCTCCCACAGTTGCACAAAGCCTAGCTGCCATACCAGGAAGTCAAACAGCAATAAGCAGCATGGTAATGGACAGTTTTGGTGGAATATTATATGTTAGCGCCGGTAATATAGTTTACGGCTGCTCAATTGGAGACTGTGTTAGCGTATTAAACCCGCTAGCTTATACTAATTCTGTCATAGGTATGGGAATTGGTTCTTTCCTAACCGATTCTTTAGATAATCCTTATGATAATGGTGATTTAGGTGATGACGGTTAAAGATTGTAAACAGGCTCTAAAAGAAAGTATAATAAAAAATATGATGAGTAAAAAATATAACTTTAAACAGGCGCAGTTTTTTATTACGGTAAACGACTTAGCCAGCTTACCGCAGCAAAGCATAAAAGAAATTGCTGTTTGCGGTAGGTCTAATGCAGGTAAATCAAGTTTATTAAACAGATTAACTAATCAAACCCGGCTAGCATTTACCTCAAAGACGCCCGGGCGCACTCAACATATCAATTACTTTTCCATCAGTAATACTAGTGATAATAGCGCGGCAGACACCTTTTTAGTCGATTTGCCTGGTTATGGCTATGCCAAAGTTCCAGAAAAAATTCGGGCACATTGGGTTGGATTATTGAGCGATTATCTAATAAGCCGTCCGCAATTAGTCGGTTTGGTATTAATCATGGATTCTAGGCATCCGCTGAAAGAGCTTGATTATACTATGCTAAGGTTTTTTAGCAGCACTGGCAAACCCATTCATATTGTGTTATCCAAATCAGACAAATTAAATAATCAAGAAAAAACCGCAGTTTTACACCTAGTTAAGAGTACATTACATGATGATGGGTTTACTAATTTTTCAGTACAATTATTTTCCGCGCCAAAAAGGCAAGGTATTGAAGATGTAGAGAGTGTACTTAATAGTTGGCTCTATTCTGAATCATCTATAAGCGACAAGGAATGCTTACATGACAAATAATCTATCTCTTGATGAATTCTACCATGAGGTTACCAAAAAAAATATTGGCGTTTACACTAAAGAAGAACAAGCAAAACTGCGCGATAGCCGAGTAATTATCTTTGGTTTGGGCGGTGTTGGTGGCATGGAATCAATTTTATGTGCCCGAAGCGGTATTGGTCATATCAGTGGTGTTGATCCAGATATTTTTGAACTGTCAAATATAAATCGGCAAATGATGGCAATGTCATCAACTATCAATGAGTATAAAAGTGTTTCAACCGAAAAACACTTGAAGGATATTAATCCATTTCTTAGTGCAAATTTCCATAATGTAAGGGTAACCGAGGATAATGTTGATGAACTAATCCGGGGTCATAATTTAGTTTTAGAAGCATTAGATGATATGCCGTCAAGGATAATAGTTCATCGTGCCGCACAAGCTCTTGGCATTCCAAGTATTTCTATGTCCGGCAGCCCTCCGCACCGCGGTTTTGTATCCTCATTTTTTCCGGATGGAATTGCTTATGAAGATGCATTAAATATCCCTACACATGGCAAACCTATCTCTGATCCGGCTGTAACGCAGTTTGTTCATGATATTAAAAAGAAGCGGGCTCAATATTCAGTAAGCAAGGGCGCTCCTCAAACGTGGGCGGATGATTTTTGCAGTGGTAAAACCGGATGGATTATTACTCCAATACGGGCGACGCTTCTTGCTGCCTTTAGTTGTCATGAAGCAATTCAAATACTTATTGGTCAAAAACCTTTAGCGCCAGCGCCAAAAGGTATATACATTGATATGGACAATTTAACTAGTCCAGTTAGTGTTATTGACCCGGAATGTGGTTATTGGGAAGCTTATCAAATATAACAATAAATACAATAAATACCATACTAAGTAAAATCAAGAACTCTTTTATTAGGAAAAATTTTATGCAACACACTCCTGTGCAACACAGTTCTGTGCTAGATAGTTCTATGCAACATAGTGAAAATATGGAAAAAAATATATATGCCCGCAATTATGGCGTAGTTACTCATGAAGAGCAAAACAAGATAAAAAATACTAAAATTACGGTAATCGGCGCTGGTGGGGTTGGCGGTATTACGCTGATTAGTTTAGCTCGGATGGGGTTTGGCAATATTCAGGTTGTCGACATGGATAAATTTGATTATAGCAATATTAACCGCCAAATGCTGTCATCTATTTCAAGAATTGCTAAATGCAAAGCTGAATGTGCCAAAGAAACTATACTTGACATTAACCCCAATATTAATGTTACCATTCGACAAGAAATGCTAACCGAGGATAATGCTAAAGAAATAATTAGTGGGTCAGATATGGTAATAGACGCTACTGATAGTTTAGTGGCGCGGGTTATTATTCATCGTACAGCTCAGGAATTACAAATACCTTCAGTTTGGATTGCAGTAACTCCTCCTTTTAGGGGTGGGGTAATGACTTTTTCTCATGAAACACCAGCGTATGAGTTAGTTCTTAGCCATCCTTCGCATGGTAAAGAATTAACAGATGAAGTCAAAAAAGAAATTGCTTTAATTAAAGATGAAAGAGCTAAGGCATCGGTTAAACATGGGGCGTTACCCGAGTGGGCTGATGCATTTATAAATAAAGATGCTCCGTGGGCGGTTATTTGCCCTGTTGCCAATATAGTTGGTATTTGCGCGAGTTTTGAGGCATTTAAGATAGCGCTTAACCGAGAGAATTTGCAGCCGACTTATGCACCTAACTTAGTAAAAATAGATATGTCTCAACCAAACATGATGCAGGTATTGACACCTGAGAATGGAAGATGGGATAATGCACAACTTTAAAAAATGCTGGTTTAAACCACTCTATTTTAAAAAACACTGTTTTGAGAAACTTTGTTTTAAGAAACACTCCTTTAGAATTATATGTCTAATATTAGCTAGTATGTTTGTAATAGATGCTTATGCGATTACCAATGCAGTTAATAATACTGACAATAATACAGATAATTTAATTGCCAATGAATACTATATTCCATATAATGGTCAGCAAATTCATTTAAAAGAAAAAAAATTATCTTCATCTGAATCTAGATCCGGATCTAGATCCAAATCTAGAAAAGTAATTGTGCTTATTAATCCGCTAAGCATACCGGCATTATCTGCATTTGATGTTCCAGGCTATTCACTGATGAATGATCTTGCACAAAATGGTTATGATGTGTGGGGTATAGATTTTATTGGCGAAGGAAAATCAACCTATCCTAAAACCATGAATATATCCCCTGCACCAATAGGTACTTATCCTCTATCAGCCAATCAAGCCGTTAAACAATTACATCAAGCAATTGATTATATTTCTAAACAAACTGGTAAACATAATGTTGCGCTGCTCGGTTGGTCTTGGGGTTCTGTCGTTGGCGCCATGTATGCAATTCAAAACCCGCACCAAATAAACCATCTTGTATTATATGGTTCAATGTATTCTTCACAATTACAAGAATCTATTCAACCAATCTTTATTAAACCGTTTGCTGCAAATAATGGTGCTTTTAGCGAGAGCCTGCCGGCCTATCAGAATATTGCGTGGCAAGTAATTAACTCTCATTGGCATATGATGATAAATGGAAACACTTCTATAGCAGAAGAAAGCGCTATAGATGCAGTTGGCAAAGTATATATTGAAGCCGATCCAGCTCCGGTAATGCCCAACTCCTTACGTAGACCAATGGGGCCTATAAAAGACTTATATTCAATTTGGAATGGCAAACCAATCTATGATATAAGTAAACTTACAGTACCTACATTAGTTATCTATGGCGATCAAGATTTTTTTGCTGATCATGACCTATATAATAAATTAACTAATGTAAAAATAAAACAAAAAATTGAACTTAAACAGGCTACGCATTGGTTGATTTATGAGAAAACCCGCCAACAATTTATTAATGATGTAGTTAAATTTCTAAATAATATTTAGAGCCTGTTTGATAATAAATAAAATAAGTGTCATAGAATATATAATAAGTAAGTATCATCGGTATGAATAAAATCATAATACTTGATAGTACCCTCCGCGAAGGAGAACAGTCTCGTGGTGTGTGTTTCTCTATTGCAGAAAAAATATTATTAGCACAAAAACTTAGAGATTTTGGGGTTGGCATAATTGAGATAGGTCAACCGGGTATATCTGAAATAGAAAAGCAAGCTTGTATTAAAATAACTCATGAAGTTAAAAATGTTGATATATTAGTTCATTCTCGGGCAAATACCGCTGATGTGCTGGCAGCACGAGACACAAGCGCACAATGGATTGGAATTTGGGCATCCTACAATGATATATCTTTAGCCACCAAATTTAATAATAAGTCTCGGGCTTGGATTAAAAATGAAGTTATCCAATCAGTTAGCCTAGCTAAAAAGCTGGGCTTTAAGGTTAGATTTAGCCTTGAGGATGCTTCAAGAACCTCATTTCAGCATATTTATGAATTAGGAATTAGCGCTGTAAATGCTGGAGCAGATCGAATTAGTCTTGCCGATACCGTAGGAATATGGCATCCGAGTAAATGTTTTGAGGCAGTTAAATTCGCTAAAGAAAAATTTGCTTGTCAAATTGAGGTTCACCTTCACAACGATCTTGGTCTTGCTCATGCAAATGCAGTTGCTGCAATAGATGCCGGCGCCACTGTTATTGATGCTTCCATACTTGGTATGGGAGAGAGGGCAGGCTTATGCGATCTAATCCCCTTAGCTCTATCATTGGATCGGTTTTATGGAGTCAAAAATTTTAATTTTAGACTATCTCAAGAACTAGCTAATGCAGTTGCTAGAATTGGGGGCTTTAATATTGAACCGCATCATCCATTAGTTGGGCGCAATGTATTCACTCATGTTTCTAAATACCATGCCAAGGCTGCCAAAAATAATCCGCACGCGTATGAAACAATCAATCCCGCAGATTTTGCAAAAAGCAGAAATATTGTTGTCAATCATTTAGATAGACCAACAATTCAACGCATTAACTCTAATTTAGAAGTTAAAACTCCTTTTATCAAAGGAGCTGCAGAGTTATTGCATCATCGTGATGGCGTTGGGACTAGATGGGTATTTATGGATAATCGAATTGATGATAGAAGTCATGTTTATATCATAGAGCGCATTTTTGATGTAGATTACTCAAATTCATATCAAGCTCACGTTGACTCTCATGCACATAATTGTGATAGTACTTTTGTATTTATGGGCAATAACAACGACGGTACTGGGTTACAAGTCAGCGTAACTTTTGGAGTAGGCGATGAGCAGATAAGCAAAATAGTTGACAGCCCAGCATCAGTATATATTCCGGCAAATATTTATCATAGCTATTCTTATATATCTGGTACCGGACGATTTTTAAACTTTGTTTTATCGCCCAATTATAACGCAAGCATAATCAATCAGTAGTTATTGGCTCAATAACTTCCAAATGTGCCCATCTACCCCTAAACATTGCCGCCAATATAGGAGAGTTTGCTAATATCTTATCAATTTGCTTCTGTTTTGCATATACCACAACCAACAAACGCAATGGTTGATGAACTAATTTATTTTTATAAGCAACACTTTGTAGCGGCAACCCAATTTTGTAATCGCTAAAGTTACCCTCCATTACCCCGAATTTACCCACAACATTATGTATTGCTTTATTACCAGCTCCATAAGTGTCCATGTCTGTTGTTGAAAAATAATATTGGCTGTTAATCCAGTGCCCCACAATTACCGGGGCATTAAAAATAAAGTTTAATATTTCCCCATCTTGATCCAAATCCGGATCATATGAATGAAGAAACGTACGCCGCTCCAGATGCAAGTTAGCGGTTAAGTCTCTGGGGGCAATTATAAAGGCCGCATTATTAGCTAAAGCCATCTCAGGAACCAGTTCAGCCCAGTTTGACTTGCGTTCATCAACATTTGCTTCACCAAAAAGACATCTTAAGCGTTCTTCCCGTAATAATGCTCCGGCATGAGATATAGCAAGGGAAATTGGCGTAAATAATTTATGTTGCACTTCATCCATTGAGTCAAGATTATAATAATCAAATTCATCCGTAGTTGTATTATGTGATGCACTGACAAAAAATGTTGACTCGGGAATTACAATATTATATTTAGTTTTTAGAATATCTCTAACTTTTTGGTCATTTAATGCCTGACAAAATACTATAGAATTTGTGATGCCTCCATTACCTCCACAAGCTCCGCAATCTAGGCTCGCTTGAAATGGATTATTCTCACTTTGTGCAATATGTCCACAAATAAATACAAATGGAGCAAAGTTCGTCTTTAGTCCAATTGCGCTTAAAACAAAATTTGCTTTTTCTGCCAATATTTCCGGATTGAATCCATCGGGATTGAACCCTTCCGGATTGCATCCCTGGGGATTACATCCCCCAGAAGATTGGTAAATGTTAATACTTTTGTTTGAATACGTGCTTGCAGGGCTTTTTTTAAATAATTTATTGATTTTCGCAGGCATTAATGTTTTGCCAATCAGGCCCATGCTAAACCATCCACCCAAGATATCAAATAAAATTAACGGAGCAAAACATTCTGATTTAGTTTTATTAAATATTGTTGAAATTGCAGTTTGTAGTTTTTTCAGCGGTGGTTGAGGCTGAATTTTATTATTTAAGGTAATCTCTGGTACCACAATTGCTGGACATTGAAATGAACAAGCTCCACTTTGTTCATCAAAGAGTTTAAAACCAATCCCAAAAAAACCGGCAAAACCAAATGTTGCATAATTACCAATAAACTCTAATTTGCGTCGCATACCCTCTGAACGAGTATCAATACAAAATAAAAACTGTGCACTTGGAATATATTTATCATCCTTTGTCGTTTTTATTGATGTATTAATTTTATCAATTAACTGATTACGGTAATTTAATTCGTGGGCTCTTTGCCAAATTAAACAAATTGTATAACGGTTTAACATTCCTAAAACAACTTCATTTGTGATAAATTTTTTTAAAATTTCATGAATTGCATTATCACATGACTGATTCAAATTTGCATGGATTGTAAATGTCCAGTTATGTTTAAGTAGTAATGCATATTCCGAATTTAACCATATCGCTAAAACATCTGCTATTGAAGCTGTTCTCTTAATATATGGATTATCCGGACGCTCCTCTAGCCATTTTATTATACTACACCACCCTAAAACCTGAAATAAAATTTCAATTAGATACTGTTCTGTACATTTAGCTGGTATACCTAACTTAGTCAACAAAAATTCTATTGCTTTTTCGCTATCTATTGGCGACTCTTCGATAGATTGCCTTATATATTTATCTTCAACTATTGAATATTCACGCCAGGCTAAATACAGATTATCACTTCTTACTGGCATGTCCCATTTAGCTTGTCCCAAATCTAAGAAATCAGCCAAGAATTTGATTAATTTAACTTTTATTCTTTCACTTTGAATATGGTTTTTATCTTTTGCAACCTGATTACTATAAAGAATAGAGATCATTTGATTGGATTTATTAAATGCATATTCTAGATCATGTTGAACTTGCGGATTAATCAAAGTATTCTGTAATACAGTTGCATAATTGGAGTCTAAATGTTTATCAGATAGAAATTCTCTTATTGCCAATTCCAGATTATGTAAGCTAATTTCACCATTCATATAATATTGATGATATTGTTGTATTGATTCTGAACCATTAATATCAATATATTTACCTAGATCTGATAAACATTCATCCAGTGGTTGTTCAATCAAATTGAATAGTGGATTAGTTGCAATAAAACTTTGTAATGGCCAGTATGTTGGAACGTATTTCTTTACTTTAGTTAAAATGGTATTATTCATTTTTGATTCCTTAGATTACATATCATTACACTAATTTATTTAAAAGCCAGATTGGATGTATTCCATTAAAAATATTTACTCCAATACAAAATACAATAAAGATATGTTCATTTAATGACAATTTTGCATTTGCCAATAAGAAACTTGATTTAAGATTAAAAACATGCTCTTGTAATGCATGAAGCACCGCTATCGCAAGCATTATAAACCCACCACCTGAAATTAAAGCTAAAATAAGATTATCTCGAGTTAAGCTGTACATAATATTAACTTCACTTACAAAACTTGCCGTACCTGGTATTCCTATCCATAAAAACAATAGGATGGTGAAATACATACCACTTAAAACTAATGAATTAGAACGGGTACTTTTTAGGCTTGACTGGTGTTTTTGACCACGTATAATTAACTCTATTGCAATAAATATTAAAACTGAATTAATAAATTGAAAAAGTGCGAGATTAGGAGTAATTGCAGCAAATGAAAATAACCCCATATTGACTAGATTAATTTGTGCAATTAATATATATAGATTAAGCATTCTTATATTAAGTGCTCTATTAGCTGAAAATATTAATAATATGAACACAAGCTGGTTTAATAAAATAATGATTACTGGTGAGAAGTAAGTTTTCTGTGTCACCCCCATATATGAGCAAATTAGGGAAGATATTGTAATACCGAAAAGTATTATTCTGCCAAAGTTACCTTCAAATAGTATAGTATTAAACCAGTCTCCGCTTTTACGATATGGGCCGAGAAATATTTTGCGATAAAATTCCTCTATAAATAGCTTATTTCTACTTAAATGATAGATACGGATATGAATAGTGTTTGGTATAAATTTTATATATAATGGGCTTAACCAAATCAATCCCTGAATAATAAAAACCATGCCACTTATTACTAGCTTGTACAAGTCGATCTTACTTGTATCATTAGCTATACTGTTTATTATTACATGATCTAACAAATGCCCAGAATATATATAGACCAAGAATAATGCAGTGATAATAAGGAAGAATAAAATTTTATTTAAAGCACCTTCCTTAAATTTCAGTATCTCACTAATTAGTTGGGCAACGGTTATAGCTATAAAAATTGCTGAAATTAAATATGCGTTAGATAAGGCATTAAAACTCACTGCATATTTGTAGCCAGCAATAATTATTGTTAAAGATACAAACAGCGCAATTAATCCAAAAATAGGATTGGATTTTTTATTTTCCTTTGGTGTTAATTTTATATTATTACCAGCATTTAAAAATAAAAATGCTTTAAAAAATCCGTGTGCAACAAGATGAAAAACAGCCGCTGTATATAATCCAATGCTACATTGTATAACCATAAAACCCATTTGCCCCATAGTAGAATAGGCTAATTGTTTTTTCACATCACTTTGCGAAAACATAAAAAATGCTGCACTTATAATAGTTAATATTCCAATAGTAAAAATAAAATTACTGGCAAAATCACTTAAATTAACCATCTGGCTTATTCTGGCTAATAAAAACCCACCTGAGTTTATAACTCCACCATGCATTATTGCCGATACTGGTGTCGGTGTCTGCATGGTATCGGGTAGCCATATATGAAAAGGAAATTGGGCGGATTTTGTCATTACAGCTATAAATATGAGACACACAATTAAAGTATTTAAACTAACTGAATAAGTAAAAATATTTAAATTAATATCATTAGCGCTATTTATAAGATTAAAATCAGAGTTACCAAAGTACACATAGCATAAAATTACCGCAGTTAAAAAACTTAAATCTCCGATTCGATTGATAATAAATTTCTTTTTAGCTGATTTATTAGCATTATTATCATAATGATAGTGGTTTAATAAAATATAAAGCGATAAGCCGACAAATTGCCAACCTATAAATGCGGTTAATAAATTATCACTTATCACTAGTAAAGATACAGCAGCAGTTAATACGGATAACTGAGCCATAAAACGTCCTTGTGTTACATCAGAAGCTAAATAATTTGTTGAGTAACGATGGATAATAAAACTTATAAAATTTATTAAGAGTAACATTACAATACTTAAATTATCTATTTGCAGTTTAATTTTTAAATCTAGATTATTAATCGAAAAAAATGAAAATTCATAATAAAGCTTTGGCTGGTTTATGTTTCCTATCAATAGCAAAGAAATACATAGAGAAATAAGAATAAACATGTTAGTTAGCAGATTAGTATTTTGTTTGCGGAAGTGATATACCAAGGTTAGAATTCCACCTATAAACGGTATGAGCGGCATCAAAAAAAACATACTCATTTTACTCTCCAGTTGTTATATTTTTATTAATTGTTTTATCCCATTCATTGCTAATATTGTTTAATATGACATTAACTATTTTTCTGAAAATATCACTTTCACCCTCAGATACTCCATTGAAACAAATTGAAATCATTCGATTTTTTTCTGCTATTATATCATGGTATAATTTCTTGCATTTATCAGTAGAAAACAAATGCCACACCCTTTTATCACTTTCATCCTGCTGTTTAATCAGGTATCCCGAATCAATTAGCTTTTGTATTGCTCTGGTTATTGTTGTTTTATCCAATTTGAGTTCATAAGAAAGATGGGTTAAACTAATTCCTGGATTTTCATATATCCGAGTCAAAAAAATAAACTGTCCCCGTTGAAGATCATAGTTTTTAAATTTTGATTCATAAAGCGCATGAATTTCCCGCACAAGAGTATCAATGTCGCGTAAGATAGTATTGGTTAATTGGTTTGCTATAATAAATATAATCCCTTAGAATAGTTGTAATTACAACCATTAGTATAACCCACAATAGTTGTAATTGCAACTATATTTAAGTACGCTGAGACTTGGCGAATATTATAGTGCCAAAGTTAGGACTTTTCAAAAAATCCTTGCTGGAGTTCTAAGTCGGAACCAACTAAACGTCTGAGTTTGATAAATTCACATAGTATTTAAATCTATATTTTTGCCATTTAAGAAATTATATTCAATAGTTGCTTTGTAGTTTTCATATAAGCTGTTTAAATAAGATAAATACGAATTTGTCATATTTTCTTCACGTGCATTTAACATAAAGAAATTGCTATCACCATTATTAATTCTTTGATTTTCTGCAATAACCAATTTTTCAGATAAAGCATACTCGCTGTGCGCTAGAGTTATCTGTTGCGCAGTATTATTAACAGTATAATGTAGAGCCTTAATTTTTGTTGCAACTTGGTCTACCAAAAATTTTCGCTCATTTAATAATTTAGCCATTTTTTGTGAAGCTGCACTGGATAGACCTTTACCGGTACTCCGCTCTAATGGCAAAGAAAAATTAGCTGCAGCCACCATTTCTTGTTGATTGATGGTAAAGTAGCTTGTTGTTGATGTCGGTGAATTATTTTGATTATATTTAACATTTAGTTCCAGTTTTGGCAGCATTGATGTTCGTGCATATTCCTGCTCTTTAAGAATCTTTTCTAACTGGGTCTCGATTACTTTAAATTCTGGTCTATTGCGAATAGCTGCATTTATTTCTTCAAGATCGGATGCGCTTTCCAATGTTTTATCTTTGGGTAGTTCGCTAGGTAAAAAACTCTCATCTAAAGTTTCTATTTCACAATTAGAATCACGATAAAACATAGATAACTCTAGCGAAGACTTGTTGAAATAATCTTTTGCCGACATTACTTTAATTTTACGTTTTAATATATAATTATAATTTTCAGTTAGGGATATTTTAGAAATATCACCATGTTTAAATCGTTTTTCTAGGGCTTTCTGGCGTTTTTCAGCGATGGTTAAAAGTTTCTCGTATGCTTTTAGCTCAGCACCAGCAATGATCCATGCAATATAAGATTTTGCTGCATCAGTTTTAACAATTAGTTTGGATAATTCTATTTCATACCGAGCCTTATCTGAGTCTAGGATTGTACTATATAAATCTAACCGTTCTTTATCAATGGCAAAGCCACTAAGAAGATTTAGCTTAAGTCCTACAAACTCGCGTCCTTGAGCAGAGGTAATTTGTGCAGAGTCATACTGCGGGGTATAGCCATTTGAAATATCAAAACCGGTATAAGCAGTTATCGGAGAATCATAGAACCTTTTTTCTAAAGCAACTTTTTGATAGGACGTATTATAAGCATTACCCTCTCTTTGTGTAGCATCACTATTTAAGCGCGTATCAAACGGAGATTTATTCTTAGTAACCTCACTTTGATTAATTTCTTGTTGAATAATCGAATTGAGTATTTTAGGGTAGCATTTATTTATACTAGAGTCCAAATTACTAATAAAAAGATCATGTGCAATAACATTTTTACTAAGAACAACCAACATAACAGTAGGTAAGATATTTTTGTACATTATTTTTTTTGATCCCGATTCTCAGAGCTAAGACCTTGTTTCTCAGATCCAACACCTTGTATTTTAAAACTATTTTGCTTATCATTGATTGATATTGGGAAACCGTTAATTTGACGCCATAATTCAAACCCTAAACGAACTTGATTCATTTGAATATAACCTAACGTTTTAGTTCCAAGGCGTAAATAAGCTTTATTTGGCCACTCAATTTCAGATTTGGGATCTTGGGTAACTATTACTCTAAATAAACCATTAGCATTAGCAGTATAGTCAACAAATTTTACTACCCCCGGAAATGTTCCTATTGATACTGATGGCCACCCGCTAAATTGGACTGACGGCCACCCATCAAATATCAATCTCACATTCTGTCCAATTTTGACTAATGGAATATCGGTACCAGTAATATATAATTCAACCACAATATCGTTAGTATCAGGAACAAATGTAGCTAAAGAATCCCCAGCTTTTACAACTAGGGAGTCAGAACTAGAAAGCGTTCCAGTAATATAACCATCACGCGTAGCTGTAATTAATTGATTTTCTTGACGACGTAACATTGCTTGCGACTTAATCAAAAGAGTCTCATAATATTTCTGATCACCGAGTGACTTTTGATAATTTATATTAGCCGCTTCCATTTCTTTTCTAGAGGTTAGACCATTGTCGAATAAAATTTTTTGCCGATTATAATTTTTGAGTGCTAATTTAGTTGCAATCTTGGCTGTTTCAAGACGCTCTTGTGTCGCCGAAATTTCATTATTTATCCGTTCAATGTTTTGTGGGTCAATATCACTAATCTCAACTATTTTATCTCCATCTCTTACTCTAGAACCATCTCGAACATACCATTTCTCAACACGACCGGTAACTGGTGCAATTATTTGTTGCAGTCTATCTCGAGGGCTTATCGTTGTTATTGCTCCGCTGCCTTTGGATGTTTGTATCCATGGTAAAAACATGCAGCTAATTACAAAAATCAACAAGATAATTAGAAGTGTAGTTAAGCGCGGAAATACTCGAGGTATATCTATACCTTGAATATTTGAGAATTGTTTAGTATCGTAATCCTGCTGAGGAAAAAGCTTATTTTTATTTAGCATTTTAAGCTTCTTGTATAAAATGATTATCAAGATTGACTACGCTATCATATTTATGTTTAATATGTAGCTGATTCTGTGCATAAGAAATATGAATAAGAGTAATATTTGTACACTGTTTAATATATCTTAAGATGCTTAACTGTAAGTCTTGGCATAGCTTATATAAGACGTCGGTGATAATAAGTATTTTTGGTTCATATAATATTGCTCTCGCGATTTTTAGTTGTATAATATGATTGTTGTGTAAGGGAAATCCATTGCCAACTAAATTAGTTTCAAGATCATCTGGCAAATTATAAATGGCATTCTTTAATGCGGTCAGTTCAAGAGCATTATTAATTTCAGTATCTGATACATTATTGTAACCATGCGTTAGATACTCATATATAGTACAGGAAAATATATCTGAACTATCTATAAACCATAAATTATCTCTTAACTCTTGAGCATTAAAGTCTCTATAGTGATAATTATAAAATTCAATTCCTCCACTACTTGGGCGTATGGTATTACTAATTAAGCCAAGTAAAATATTTTTTTGATCGTCATTATTGCTAATAATTAAATTACTTGAGAGTGGTTTGATCTTAAAGTCAAATGTATAAGTAGTGTTAGAGTAATCCTTATAAGTAAGGTTAGACAGAGTTAAAATATTCTCAGCGTTAGTTTCTGTTATCACATATGTTTTATTATCTAAATTTTTTTCATTAGGTAGTACAAAAATATGATCTAATTCATCTGCAGAAGCAACTAGGCTATAATACAAATCAAAATAGTTACTAAGTTTTGAAGAGCTAAATAAAGCTACATTATATAAAATTTCAGCGGCAATTAACTGTCCTAAGCTTAATTGTCCCTTAATAACTAAGATAGAACCAACTACAAACAGTGCAATGGCTAGCACCACATATAGCGTAGTGAGAATACTTAATTGGGTTAAAGATATTCTCCATGAGTTTTTTCGCATAGTAATATATTCATCAATTAAATTAAAACTTTTAGCTAATGCATAATTCTTGGTTATTTTTGATTTAAAATGGCTATTTAAACGAAAGACATCATTAAGCCAGCCAAAAACTCTATACTTTGACTCAGAGCGTTGGATTGAGAGTTTTATTGCACGATTTTTAAAAGCTCTCCAGGATAACCAAATTATGATTAAAGCTATTATATTCATAACCATGAAGTATGGGTGGTAAACGCTGGAAAGGGTGAAACAGATTAGTATTTGCAGCAATGAAATAAATCCTTCCATTACTAAAACTGAGGCAGATTGCTGAATATTAAAAATATCAAAGTAATGACTGCTTAAATCAGTTGTATTACATCTTCTAAATTCTTTGTATTCAGTATTGATAGATTTAATAAACATTTCAGAGGATAATCGAACAAATGAATGTTGTTTATAAATCTCTAGTAAATGTTTTTGCATAACACTAAGGATAGCTGAAAATCCCAATAAAAATGTTAAAATCAGACCAATTATTAAAATTGGCTGAATTAATGCTGTATTAGCAATGCTGTTTATTAAGAGCTGTATTGATATTGGCATGGATAAGTTAATTATAGCAACTACAATTGAATAACTTGCAATATAAAAAAAGAATTGTTTATCTTCGTATATTGCTTGTTGTAGTATTCTTCCTATACTAAATTCTTGCGTCATAAGTTTAGCCGTAAATATTGTTATAACCTGGTATTACTGTCACGTGCAATTAATTTCCCCATAAATAATATTATAGGAAAGATTTTAATCTATACTCTTCGTCTTTGAAAGCTGGACTTTGTCATATTTTATAAATTGCTCCTCATGTACTAATTCGTACATGTCGTCGCAATTTATTGCAATATTCTTAGTCCAACATTCAAATACTTTGAGTATATTACTATTTTAGAAATTAATTTATTTTGCTACCCACTAGTTTTCAGAAAGAGCCTGATATTATTTTGTACTATCAAATTATTACTTAAGTATTCAAAATAGTAGTTAAATTTTCAAGAAACCGCCGAGAATTGGCAAAATAATTAGGATAGGCCGCTTTTATTTGCTTAATTGATGACATTTTAACCATTAAAACATTAATTTCAGGAGAATCCATGAATGATTTTTCGAATTCAATATATAAATTTAGAGCTTTAGCTTGATCATTAACCCTCCATAGTGTTGTGTATCCAAACTTATTGTGTATCACTAAAATACAAAATTCAAAATCCATGGTGCGCTTAGAATTCAAATCTTTTGATTCTATCGTGCTCGTGTAACCCTTTAGTTTACCAACAATATTTAAGTGATTACATAATTGCTTAATTTCATCAGTTCTATTTTTTATGGTGTTGTCATGAAATGGCAAATTCTCTAACCGGGCAAATTCATCAGCAATTAAATAAAACAGCCTGCTCCATTCTGCGCTGCCTCTACCTAATTTTAATTGTTCACCTTCAAATAAATCAACAATTTCCACCGCAGTAGCCCATGCATGCTGCAGCTTAGTTCTTAATTGAAGTTCAATTTTTAAGCCATTATGATTGGAGTTTTTACTATTGCATTGGTAAATTAAGTGGATACCGCGATATCCATCTGCTTTAGGGTAGGTTATATAATCTTTATAGTTGGGTAAGATTGAGCTACTTTTTCTTAAGTTTAAATATAATTTTCTAAGCTGTTCATAATCACTCAATATAACCCTACATCCACCAATATCCTGCATTCTAGATAATTTAATATCTGGCATCCGGTTTAATTTATGCAAAATAGAGTTGACTCTCTTTAAGCGTTGCCCATACACAGCATTATTGCCTATTTTGTCAGTATATCTTTTTAATAAATTGAATGCAAGCCCTAAGGGGTATATATAACTGCCACGCCAAGCAGACAATATATCCAGTGATTCTTCGTCATTTGGAATTAGTCGTAATTTCTCACCAATACTATCAACCTTCTTTTTTGATGGTATCATAAAATCTACACATACCCTTATTAACAAATATAATTAATAACATAACAATCTAATTTTTGTTGCTTGGCAATTATTTACTGAAGAATCATTTGTTGGATTATAGCATAAATTTTTTCACTATCTTCCATTTTCCATCTTTAAAATGGAACAATACTACTTCATTACACATAAAACTACGGCTATATGGAATATGACTAAAATAGGTAAATGCTTTATCAAAAAGATCTGGACTTAAATCTCGGTTGGCAATAGTAATATGTGGCACAAACTTACTATGGTTATGATTAAAAGTTACTGCACTAACCGCTAGCATAACGTCATTAAATAAGGAATCCAGCTCTTTATTTTTATATAGTTCAAGCATTATAGTTCGATTATGCAAATGATAAAATCGATTAATATTTGCTTCAAAAGGGGCGTGATTATCCTTAAGAGCTGTTGAAATTCCCTCCATTAATGGCTTTAATTCATCTTCACTAACATTAAACGGCGGAATTAAAGTTATATGTGGTGGAGAATGCAAAGTAACTTCATGCTCAAATTTTGTCTCAGCAATATGTTGAAACTCTAACACATCGTCCTGAATCGGTTGAGGTGGAATTAACGCAATATAATACAACCTATCTAAATCTAACCCTGCTTCTTTAAACATTATATCTAGCCCCCCTATCTGAAACAAACATGTTTTTTATATTATAACCCGTATAAACAGTAGAAATATATTATAGATAATATTTCATATTTTTACTCTTTAATATATAAAATTCTACGCAAAACTAAAGATGCTATCACACTAGATAGCGTATAAATTAACACAACTCCAACTGCAGCCCCTATTATACCAAAATAATTTACCAGGATAACTGTCAATAAAACATTAATAACAACAATACCAACATTTAACCACATAGACAACTTAGCTTTGCCTAAGCTTGCTAATACATTTCCGTTTATATTTCTAAATGTAGCTAAAATCCAAAAGCCAAAAGACAATATCTGGAACGGCACGACACTGTCTTGATATGTATCACCAAAGATTATGGTTATTATCGGTTTGGCTAACACAATTAATAAGATGCTTAAGCTTAAGCTAAACCCAAACATTATTTTTTGCAATCGCTGCTTTAATTCCTTTACATAGTGTAAATTATTCGCATTCTTAGCAAAATATGGATAACACAAAGTGCTCACAATACCGGGGATAAAATTAATTGCAAAAGGAATTACTGTTGCCACCTTATATTTAGCAACAACCGCAGCATCTTTGACTATATAGCCAAGAATTATAATATCTAATATGAATAATAATTGTGAAAACGCGTTACCCACAGTAATATATACCGAATAACCGACAAATTCTTTTTTATTAATTTTTTGCCTAATTATATGAGCTTGCCCATTTCCCAAAGCGGGCTTAATTTTAAATACATTAGGTAATTTATATACAAATACAGACAAACAAAACATTACAATATAGCTAACGTAAGTGGCAATAATAAATCCGGTTAACCCAGCACAATAAATACCGATTACATTACTTACCAACAACATTAAATTAACTGAAATTGAAAATTTAGCCAACAGATGATTTTGTCCCACCGCCCTTAGATAAGCTTGGTACACATCAATATAGAGACGACCAATAGGGAAAAAAGCCATTAAACATAGTACTGGCTTTACTCCACTTAATGGCAGCGGTATAAACAGAGCATATAAAAATATACCAGCAGATAAAACACAATTAAATACTATACCTAAATGCATAGCATATTTGAGATAAGCTAATGATTCTTCGTGATTTTTAGAACGACTGACAAACTGGAGCACTCCGCTTGCTGCGCCAAAACCATTGAGCAATAAAAAAAATGAAATAACTGTATAAGCAAAAGCATACAATCCAAACTGATGCTGCCCCATCATTCGCACATAAATAATAGAACCACTAAAAGCAACTAACTGAGATATAATACTCGCTACAAAAACATGAATAAATCCCAGCCGAAACACTGTGTGTTGGAATACTTTGCGTTGAAACGCTTGGTAGTGAATAAATATCTGCCGAAGCGCTTTGCGCCCAAACAATTTGTCTAAATTTATTCTAAAATTTTGTATGCCTTTAATTACATCATACCTTCTTAAATAAACTGGCTATAGTTCTAATTCGCTAGTTCACCTGGATTAACCGGCTGTCCTAAATGACGTAGTTCAAAGTATACGCCACCCATGGGCTGATTAGTGGTACTGCCAGAAGTAGCAATAATTTGCCCGGTAGTTACTTTTTGTCCTTTTTTAACTTTGGGCAATACTCCACCATAAGTTGACATATAATGGTTGCCATGATTTATAACTATAACCATACCCAAACCAGGCAGCTCACTTGCATACATAACCACTCCATCTGAAACAGCAAAAACCGCATTATTATTGGGCGCAGTATACAATACACCGGTATTTCTTACCCCATGCCTTAACACTCCATACGGAATTAAAACCTTAGTATTTAATGGTTTCGCTAGTTTACGCCTAAAAAACTGACTATTATCCGCATTACTATCAAGCATATTTGTATCATTATAACGCACATTTGATGACTTATATGCGGTTGCAGAAGTCGGCGCTGCAACCGAACCAGTATTATTATTCCGTACAACTTTAGTCGACGAATCAACAGCATCTTTGCCCAAGGCTGTGAGAAGTCGGTTTAATTCTGCCTGTTTTTGGTTAAACCCAACCAATTCTTTTTGCTCTAGGGCAATTTGGGCATCTAACTGCTGCGCTTGATTAATTTTTGCTCGTTTTTGCACCATTAATTGCTGCTGTTTTTGCGTAGTCGTTTCTAAACGCTGGTTAAGCCTTGCTACTTCCTGATTTAATTTATTATTTAAACTGCTTAATTGATCAAGTTTAACTTGAAGCTGTTGATATTTTTTTGATTCCACATCTAATAAGCTAAGTAAATACATTTGCTTACGCTTATTATCTAAGGTATTATTGCTCGGCATAACCGAGTCATTTCTCAGTTGTAGCGTTTGCTGATATATTATAGCTATCGCCGTTTTTACATTTTTTTGAATTAATGCGGTAGTGCTCTCAATTTCAGGTAGAACCGCAGATATTTCCTTTAGCTGCTCTATATCCATATTCCGCTGATTTTTTAAGTCGCGTAAAATTTGCTCTGACTGACTAATTGCCGTATCCGAATCATTAATGGCATTATCCAAATTTTTTTGCTGTCGTTGCTTTTGCTGCAAATCTTGATTCAGATGATTAATCTTATCCATTAAACCATTAATATTTTGCCGTACTTCATTTGAATTAACTGCAGTTGCAGAAAAACTCACAACCGATAAAATTAATAATAACCATTTCATATTAATAACCATTTAGTAACAAGTTGACACCTCAACACAAATTTTAGCCTCATTCGTAAATTTCGGACAATTCACCAATTTATATTAACTTATTAAATCAACTCAATTAAATTATGCCCTGCCATCTCTGGTGGCTGATCAATCCCACTCATAAACAACAAGGTTGGAGCAACATCTTTTAACGCGCCATCGGGTTTAATATTTGCACTGCGCCCAATATACAAACACGGCACTTTATTACTAGTATGTTGAGTATGCAACTGGTTGGCTGTATAGTCAAACATTTCTTCACAGTTGCCATGATCAGCAATAACTAATACCTCGCCTCCATGCTCGAGCATAGCGCTAACTACTTTACCTAAGGCTGCATCAATAGCCTCCACCGCTTGAATTGTCGCAGCTAAAATGCCGCTATGACCCACCATATCACAATTAGCAAAATTAGTAATTATAAAATCATATTTTTGGCTATTAATCGCATTCACTAAATGCTCAGTAACCTGTGGCAGACTCATTTCTGGCTTTAAGTCATAAGTAGCGACATCTTTAGGCGAATCAACTAATATTCTATCTTCTTTTGGATATGGATCTTTTCTACCGCCATTAAAGAAAAAAGTAACATGGGGATATTTTTCAGTCTCAGCAATTCGTAATTGGTGTAAACCTAATTCAGAAATATATTCTCCCAGAGTATTATGTACACTAATTTTAGAATAGGCAATGCTAAAATTAACAATATCAACATAATCTAATGTATTTATATCACCATTACGGCTATTGTGTGCATGTGCATGTACGCATGCGTTCTCAAATCCAAGTCCATAATCAGTCATAGTTACAAAATTAGCTATTCTAACACTAGAACGTGGAAATGGTTTAAAATCAGGGTTAACAATTGCATCAGTAAGCTGAATTGCTCGGTCTGACCTAAAGTTAGCAAATATCATGCTATCCCCATCACCAACCCCGCCAAACCCATTTAGGACATGAGGGCGCACAAATTCATCAGTTTTATCATTAGCATATTCTGCAGCTAGCGCTTGATTAGCGTCTTCTGCATGTAATTCTGACTGTCCTCTCATAATTGCATCATAAGCTAAACCAACTCTGTCATAACGTTTATCTCGATCCATAGCATAATAACGTCCGCTAAGAGTAGCAATTTTTGCTAAAGGATAGTCGAGTAATGCTTGTTGTAAAATTGCTAAATACTTGTCTGCGCTTTTAGGTGGAGTATCCCGCCCATCTAAAAACATATGCAGCCATACCTGCTTAATATTGACATGCATCTGAGCTAATTTCAGCAAAGCTAAAATATGTGAAATATGGCTATGCACTCCACCATCTGAGAGCAATCCAAGTATATGCAGAACACCACTGGTAGTCGTGTCTATAGCATCAACAAATATTTTATTGGTATAAAAACTGCCATCTTCAATAGCAGTATCTATACGAGTAATATCTTGCTGAATAATCCTGCCGGCACCAATATTCATATGCCCTACCTCAGAATTGCCAAATTGATCTTGAGGCAGCCCAACTGCGGTTCCAGATGCATTAATTGCACCAAAAGCGTAAGCATGAGTTAAGGAATCCCAGTTTGGAGTTTTAGCCTGGGCAATAGCATTATAACCACTATCGGTACTATCTGCCTTTAACCCAAAACCATCAAGAATTACTAATAAAACCTTCTTTACATGGGTGTGTATATGTGCGTTTACAGGGTGCATCCCGTTGTGTCTTTCTATACTTAGATCAAAATATTGCCTAAAAGCGTCAAATCTTGGTAGAATAACGTATAATAGCGTTATTTTATACTAAGTTAGACTGTAAGCCGTATGTTTTGTAATTAAATCATAATTAAATTTTAACTAGCCTCAGTTTAACCAAGAAAAAATGTTACTACTCAGCCTATATAACTGATAACTGTGTCATACAGTTAAAGCTGCAATCCTCATGTACTTGTTGTACATTCCGGTTGCTTTGTTTAACTTATTCCTTGTTCTCATTTCATATGCTGGCAGTAACCTCTGAGTAGTAACGAAAAAATAATTAGCCAACTAGTAAACCGAAGGAATTTTGTCATGCCTATTTTTGCCATAATAATCACAAGTATTTTTGAACAAAAACCATTCATGGTAAACCTGCGTGCTGCATGTTCAAAATATCTGGGAAAATATTTATCCTATTTTATGGAACGCAATATCAATACGCCTGGTGAATTACGCTTTATTTACTTATTTGCTTGTTTACCAGTATTTTTAATTCTAATTGGTACAAAACTGTTACTAATTAATCATCATTTTGTAATGCTCATTATAAATTTGTGCCTCTTCATGCTAAGCGTGCAGATATTAACCTGGAAGGAAGAAGCTAAAAACGAGTATGCCGCAGATAAGCGTTCTTTTGTTAATACCTATGCCACGAGATTTTTTGCGCCGTTGTTCTGGTTTTTAGTTTTACCCTCAGCAATTGGCTCTATTTGTTACTTAATAATTATTCATTTAAGCACTGAGCTAAAAGCAAAAAATTTAGATACAATGATATATAACCACGTAGTAGACAAGATGCTATTTTATGCAAATATTGTACCATATACAATTTTGTTTATGTTTATTTCACTAGCAGGCAACTTTGAAGAAGTAACTCATTATCTCCTAGAACAAAAAAAACATTTTAGCAAGAGTTTTTATTTTTTGGAAAGTATGCTTAATCAAATAGTATTAATCGCTATTGGCAAGGATAAATTTCAAATTGATGAAATCCGCTATGCCGATAAGGAAGTTGAAGCCTCGATATTAAATGATGAGCGCTTTACTCCAGAAATAACAGCATATATTGTCGCTATTTTATATCGTGCCGGCTTATTTTTTATTGGAATAGTCGCCTTAATTTCAATTGCAGCATTATTCTAAAGCTAAAGCCCAAATAATGCTCTTATTCTAAATTATAGCAAATTAATAACAATTATGTATTATGTAAAATCAATGCTAACCAATGTGAACCTATTATCGGTAGATACTCTTTGTCTTTCAATCCTGGACTGTGTAATGTCTAATTCTCAATTACGCATAGTATATTTAAGTTCTAAACATTCTAGTTGTGGTTATTATGGCAATAATTTACCCAATAATAGCAATATACGTATAAAATACCTGACTGTAATATTATTGATGTGCACTTACCTAGCAATAACAACCTACTATTGTTATGCTGATGATGCGATTTATCAGTATACCGATAAAAACGGTAATTTAGTGATTAGTAATAATCCGCCGGGTACTCAAGGGAATAAGCGCAGCCAAATTCTCAAAGAAGAGTTAAGTAAAGAGCAGTCTGCACTTAAAGAAGCTCAAGATCTATTAGCGCAAAATGGGAAGTATGATAAGCAAAAGATACCAGATAATCGCTTAAATGACGCCATTAAGGAGCACGAAAAAAACATTGAGATTTTAAAGAAACAATTAGGATATTCTAAATCTAAATAGAAAAAACCCTAACAATTTAAATACTTAAATAAATTTAATTTACCTACAGGAACAAAGATAAATGCGACAATTTTTGGAATTTGAAAAACCTATTGCTGAACTAAGCAGCAAAATTGAAGAACTACGTTATATGCAAAATGATTCGGTAGTAGATATTACTAGTGAATTGACTCAATTGCAGGATAAAGTTAATACATTAACCAAAGATATATATTCTAAGCTCACGGCATGGGAAATTGCTCAAGTTGCGCGCCATCCATATCGCCCGCGAACACTAGATTACATAAACAATATATTTAGCAACTTTTCTGAATTACACGGCGACAGACATTTTGCTGATGACAAGTCAATAATAGGTGGCTTAGCCAAACTTGGGACACAATCCGTTATGGTTATTGGGCATCAAAAAGGGCGGGATACTAAAGAAAACTTGGAGCGTAATTTTGGAATGCCGCGTCCAGAAGGATACCGTAAAGCGTTACGCCTTATGCAATTAGCTGAAAAATTTGCTATACCAATAATTACTTTTGTCGACACCCCTGGCGCATACCCTGGCATTGGAGCGGAGGAGCGCAATCAATCTGAAGCTATCGGTAAAAATCTATATGAAATGACAACAATTCAAACGCCGATTATTACAACTGTAATTGGTGAGGGCGGGTCTGGTGGTGCATTAGCTATTGCAGTTGGCGATCAGGTTAATATGCTTGAATACTCAATTTACTCAGTTATATCCCCAGAAGGATGTGCGTCTATTTTATGGAAAGACTCCACTAAAGCCAATATAGCAGCAGAAATTTTAGGTATTACCGCAAGCAAGCTGAAAAGTCTAGGATTAATTGACAGCATTATTAGCGAGCCTCAAGGCGGGTCTCATTCCAATCATAATGAAATGATGCATAAAATGAAAACTGCTCTAAAAAATAATTTAAAAAAACTACAGGAATTTGAGCTAGATAAACTATTAGAGCGACGCTTTAATCGAATAATGAATTACGGAAAATTCAAAGAACAGTTTGAAGACTCTATAACAACATCTACAGATAGTACCGTTAAAGATACTACTGCATAATGCATTATTTAGTGCAGTACGTATTAGAAAAATACCAGGAACAGTTGTTAACTAATGAGTTATTTTCTGGAAAGACTAGCAAGCATCCAACCTTAGTGGTAGGCTTAAGTGGAGGGGTTGATTCGGTAGTTTTACTCCATATACTAACTCAAATTAGGTTAGGTAAAACTAATCTGGGCGCAATACATATTAATCACGGACTCTCGCCAAATGCTAATCTTTGGCAACAATTCTGCTGCCAATACTGTGAGAGCCTAAATATTGATCTACAAATTGCGCAGCACGCTGTTACCAGAAGCGGGGGTGAAAGTTTAGAAAATAATGCCCGGAAAATTCGTTATAATGAATTTTCTAAAACTAATGCTCAAATAATCGCTTTAGCTCATCAAAAAGATGACCAAATCGAAACCACGCTATCTCAGGTTTTGCGTGGCAGTGATCTACATAATATCGGTGCTATGCGTGAACTTAGTCAAAAACACAACAAATATATCTGGCGTCCACTGCTAAATATTTCTCGGACACAAATAGAAGACTATGCGGCCCAGCATCAGTTAAACCACATTGAGGATGAAAGTAATACCGACATAAGTTATTTACGCAATTTTATTCGTCATAATATCTTACCTGAATTAACTAAATTTGATAAAAACATCCGCAACAAAATTCTCAAGCTGCCATCACAAGTTCAAAATACACTTGATGTAATTGACAGCATTGCTGCATCTGATTTAGCTAATGCATGTGCATTGGTTGATGGTGTGCAAGTAATAATGGTAGAACAATTTAGGCAATTAGATGGCTTGCGGCAGCATAATTTGCTAACTCATTATCTAAAAAAGCATAGTATGCCACTACCAACTTACGCTCAAACTAAAGAGTTTATTCGTCAAGCATTAAGCGCTGGTTTAGATAAACATCCGTCACTGCAACTAGATAAAACTCATAGGTTAATTAAATCAAAACACCAGATTCAATATATTTGAGAATCAGTCGTTATTCTCGCTTTACCATATTTCACACAAATCTACGTGTTATGGCTGGGTACTATGAGTAATAATGATGAATGCTAGTATTACCCCACCGCTGATTCCAAAAATATATCTGCCATCCCAGTCTGTCTATGTTTATATGGCTCAGTATTATAATCATCATCAGCAAAACCAAGCATACTTCGAGACTGACGCTCTAAATCTCTACCCCCATTATTCTTAGCAGATAAATCTTCACTGCTATGGCTGTTCTCATTTTCAGTGCCCTCATTCTCAGTTTCTGCCGCAACATTTATTGGATTGACATTTAGTGCTTTTAATTTATCTTGCAAATCGTCTACAACATAACTGTTAAACTTGCACATAAACTCATACAATCCCCCCCCATCTCCATCCTGCACACTACCTAAACCACGTGATTTCCAAGTTATCAAAAACTCTATTAAATCTTGTTTAAACTTACCATTCCAATTGTCAGGCACATGCATAAGCTTCCCAATATCATCTGGTATAGTATCATCCAACCATTCTCTTAAATACTGGAAATCACACTTACCATTGGAAACCACTCCACATTTAGAAGCATCCCAATGAGTTTCGCCTGACAGAAAATAATGCGTAGCATTAAGCATAGTATAAAAACTACCAAATAACCCTTGCACTCTCAATAAAGCTTCTATGTTAATTTTATCATCCGCCACATTATTATTAAATACTAAGTCAAAAATCTCCGCACTATCAATCCCTGCATTTTCCTTGCGGTTAGTAATATGAGACAATTTAATATAAATATTTTTTAAGCTTTCCCTATTTAAATTTTTTTCACTAGCAATTAAGCGTCGCGCAACTAAATCTGCATCGGTATCTATCCTATACAAGCCAACCATTTTTGTTGGATTTGGAATACCTAACACCACTAATTCGGGTTTACTTAAACAATATAAATATTGTTGCAATTGATTAATGTGATCCGATGACTCATTAAGCCTCAATTTTGGATCGTTTAGCAATAACACTCCTTGGCCTGGATGATTATAATAAGCTTTATTTTCATAAATAATAAAATCTATGTCTCCAGAAAAGTCAGTCGCTACAGGTTCTTGTTCAGCTACTCTAATATCATAACCCAACACCGTCATCATATTATCTATTTTGGCATCAAGATTAAATAAACCTGCAGTCAAAGCATCACATAGAGGCAACACCATAAAACCAATAACTTTTTTTACCCTATTTACGATATTACTATACACACCCTGATGTTGTTTTTTTAAATTAAAAATTGTCGGCTGTAACTCTTCTAATTTAGAAAGTTTTTTGTTCAAATCAGAAATTGGCTGATTCAATGCTTTTAATTCTTCAATTATGTCAGTAAATCCTTTTAATTGCTCAATTAGTTTTTCCACATTATCCACATTATCACTGGTCAAATCTTGTTGTCCTAAAGCGATAATTGTTTCGTTCACCTTACCAATTAACGTCTGTAAGCCGTTTAACTTAGGAATAACACTATGTTCAACTTTATCAATTGTCTCTCGATTACTTTCTGTTTCTGCCAGTTTACTTAGCTTATTACGAGCATCATATAAACCATGAACTGTCGGAGAAAATTTACTAATATTAGAAAATATACAACCTATTTCTTCTAATTTTGAACTTGCTTGATCAGAGTTAAATTTTTCTCCAGTCAATTTCAATTTATTCAGCGTACCAATTTTAGCCTCTAAACGAAACATATTCAGTTTCACTTGTTCTAATTTATAAATCGCACCACCTAATTCTGCAATTTTTACATCAACATTCGCATTGATTTGTTCCAATTCTACTTTTTGTATATTTTTAGCATTAAGGGTACTGCCCACTAATTTTCTAGTTATACAGGGTGTTAAACGCTTTTCTTTATCAGTTGGCGGATATTGTTCATATAAATGCTTTCTGACTTCATTCAACCCAGATAAACCAGATATATCGCTAAATTTATCCGGTAACTTCTTACATATAAGCTTTGCAGAATCTGATTCTTCTTTGTATTCAATAGTATTATCCTTTTTGTTATAATATACTACACCATATTTAATATCTGTAATATTCTCGGGTTTTAATTCAAGTTTATATTTATAAAAATTCACCACTCGATTAACTGACACAGTTTTACTTTTACCATCGCTATCCAGTAGATTCAAGTTACGAATAACCATGTCTGATTGCGCCGTATGTATTAGATATTCCTCCTCTGATAACCCCCACAACTCGCGCACAAGAGAATTCCCCTCTATAGGAAAAGGAAACAATTCATTTTTGTCTACCATAGGATTAGCAATATGTTTATCGCCACCTACTACATGGCGACGTACCCTACCAAAACATCCCGCCCCCAACTCCTGGGACTCTCTTTCTTTATCGCTAGAGCCAGGCTTCTCAGCAAAAGGCTTATTATTTACATAATATGTTTCCAATACATCGTTAAAATCATATTTTTTCAAAAATACGCTCGAAGTATTTTTTAATTGATTGGACAATTCAATTAAATCACTCCGCAATGCGTTTAATTGAGGTATATTTTTTACAACTTTAGATTTTGCACTATTAGCATTATTCGCATTACCTTGACGACTACATATCACTCTATCTATGTTGATAATTAAACTGTCAATCAAGCTAATATCTAATTTACCTTTATTCAATTGATTGTAAAGCTTTTGAAATTCAAACATTTCCCACACAGCGGACCCCTTAAGCAAACGAAGCTTGTCTATTAATCCATTTATCTGTGAAACTATTAATTCTCTACCATCACAATTTTCACGGGCTGCACCATATTGTTTTTCTATATTTAATTTTTCAGGTAATAACCCTTTTTTTTCTGGTATCCTAGTATGAATCAATTCATCTTTTACCGTTTTGTTGCAATCACATTCATGAACACAAGTGTTACCAATCATAAATTTTACTGTTTCACACATACCAAATTCGCTAGTCGCAAATACAACATGAAAATTAAATGCGGCAGCCACATCAGTATGGATGGTATTATATATTTTGCCAAAAATTACCATTTTAGCAAAAATATCATTAAGATTTTTTGTATCCCCATAATCAAGATTATTGGAATTAATTGTTAAAGTGTCATCTAAAGATTGTCCATCATTTGAATCAACTGTATCAACTTCATCAACTGCTGCACCACCATTAAATCTAATCCACAATGTTTCCAATTGTTCTTTTTTATCTGAATACTTTCTACCACCAGTGATTACATAAAGCAATAACTCAAAACCACGTAATTGCGTAGCTTTAGCATGATCTACAGCTAAAAAAGCTTCCAAACGCTTTTTACTTAGCATCAAATCGCGCTCGTGTATGTTTAAGCGAACTTTTTCAACGCCAAAACTAACAGATTTGCTAAGTATTGTAATTAAAGCGGCCGCCGCAACTGGATGAAACATAATTTACACCTTCATAAATTTACTACAAAACATAAAATCGTCTAACATTTAATTTAAATATTATATTAAAACCAGCAAATTTTATCAATTATTAACTTTTTATACAAAAAATACCAATATATTTCACAAGGTAAATTATATTAAACAACCCACTAAATTTATTAAAAATGTATAATTGGTGAGAATGGAAATATTATCTTATTGATCATGCATTGTTTATGCTGCTTATTTTATAAATTTTAATTAATACAACACATCACAATTTATAAATTTACAATCAATATATACAAGTATAACTAACTGTAAAAATTAAGTATTCGCTAAATTTATGCTGCACAGCCATATTACATCTTCTATACTTCATAATCTAAGGTGGTATAATGTGGCTGATTTAACCATTTTTGTAATAAGGATATAGGGAATGGGATTGGTTTCTACTAGTATGGATAAAAAACCTAATTTGTTTTCGGCTATTTCCATAGGAGTATCTTCTATAGTAGGCAGTGGATGGCTATTCGCCAGTTATAAAACTGCCCAATATACCGGACCAATCGCTATTTTATCTTGGATTATCGGGGCTGCACTAGCTTTCTTGATTGCATTATTACTAGCTGAAATTGCCACTATTTTTCATAAAGAGACTGGACTTTTTGCCAGGTTAATCACCATAACTCATAACCGTGACTACGGCTTTATTGTATCTCTATCCAATTGGTTGGCAATGGTGGTGAGTATTCCCGGCGAAGCTGAGGCAACCTTACAATATTTGGCAATGGCATTTCCAAAAATCTCTTATCTAATCTTTGCCAATGACCATTTTACTAAGCTCGGAACTCTTTTTGTATTTGTAATACTGTTTGGCTATGGCATTCTTAACTATTGGGGAATTAAATTACTTACCAGGGCAAATAATGTCATCACAATAATAAAATTGGTCGTGCCTGCACTAACCGCAATTATTATATTTGCGGCAGCCTTTCATCCACAAAACTTTACCTCATTCCACGGCACAATTGCCCCCTATGGCTATGGTAGAGCTTTAACTGCAGTGGTTACTTGTGGAATATTTTATTCGTTTTATGGTTTTAGCATGATTACCATCTTTGCTAAGGAACTAAAAAACCCGCAACGAAATATTCCGCTGGCGCTTGGGGGTTCAGTAATATTATGTTTAATAATCTATATGATGCTCCAAGTTTCATTTATTGGAGCTATTGACCCCAATATAATTGTTACAAAAGGA
>JAUPUP010000190.1 GCA_030917485.1 Pseudomonadota bacterium | reverse complement strand
GTAACACCAAGTCAGTCCGTTCGGTAAAAGAGTGGACTAAATGCAATGGTGTTGATGATGATAGTGCTGGTTTAGCTCAAGCTGTTTTGGCTGCACGTGGTGGTGCGTTTACTTTGAATGTAGATTGTCCAATATATTTTCATGTAGGTATGGATATTGCCAAGCCAATTTTTATTGATAATAAGACGACGATAAAGTTTAGCGGTAATGGTGTAATTATTGTAGATAATGTCTTAGTGCCAGCTTTTGTGATTGCCAATTCATCAAATATTAATTTACTAAATTGGAAGATTAAATATACTGGTAGTATGGTGGTTGATGAAAATACCGGTGGTTATTATGATAATTCTAAATGGATTCCTGTAACTTATCGCGCACCAGCCGCACAAATGTTTTATATTACTTTAAGTAATTGGTTACGTCAAAATCGGAATATAAATTACGCGCGTGGTGTGAACACGATTTCAACTGGATTTTTAGATCCATCGGCAATTTTCTTTATCAAGGGGGATACCTCGAATGTGGTGATTAAGAATATGCAATTATTTGCCGCGGCCAATGCTAAACCAGATAAATTTATTCCAATTGCCTTTTCATTAAATCCAGGTGAAGCAAATAATCAATCTTTTACTGCACCTGCAATATTTAAAAAACCAATCTTGAATGTTCCACATAATATAGTTTTTGATGGGATTAAGCTTGATGGATATTATTTTGGCTGGCATGGTTCTGGGCAAAATATTACGATTAAAAATGTGACAGCAGAACGTTATAGTGATTTGCAAGATAGCAATGGTAAGAATATTGGTGGAGTTGGCTTTTGGTTCCCACCGCCGCATTTGTTTTATTTTAATACGCCACCGACTTGGGACGTATCCTTACTGAATAATAACTTTCTGATTAATAATATTAAAGATAATGGAGTGCGTAAAGGATTGGCACGAGATAAGGGTAAAGGTGCACCAATTAGTGGACATGCGGTGTCGTTAAAAATTCAGGCAAATAATAGTCTAGTTGAAAGCTATATTTCCTTACGCCCTGATGGTTTTATGGATGTTTTATCTTCAACTAATTTGACCGTGAGAAATGTTACGGCAAGTTACGATTCTTCTTTTATTAACTATACTTTGCCGATGCTACGCTTTACACAAAAAGGCAATCATAATATTACTTTCGAAAATATTGCATTAAGAGATAATGCATTGATGACTAATATGCACCCAGTGCGTGGTTCAGATGATGAAAGTAATACCAATATTCGCTTTATCAAAACAAGGGTTCAATTAAATAACTGGAGTGAAGACAAGTCACCAATGTACAGCCCAACAGTCAAAGGAACTGTACCATATTTTGGTGGTAAAGGAAATTTTTTCGATATTAAAGCCAGTTATGTAGGCATGTTTAAAGATCCCTCTGGGTTGAGTGTCTTTGACCCAGAGTCGGTTAATTATGGTAATAATTCATTGCGTAATATTCCTGTGGGCTCATTTGGGTTGCGTACGTATTTAATTCATAATACAGGAGCAATCACATTATATGATTTAGTATTTCCAGCTGAGTCAAATTTGCCAAGTGGAATGTCATATGATGAGACACGCAGCACCTGTAGTGTGACTGGTAATATGTCTTTACTTAAAGGTGAAGCTTGTAAGTTAGTCTTCAGGTATAATTCTACGTTGTATGGAGTTAACGCGAACTATGTTTTAAAAATATTAGCCAAGAATAAACAGAATAAGCTTGTTAAAAGCAGAGATGTTTATATTCCATATTCATCCCGTTAAATTTAGTGATTGAGTATAAATACATAGTTGCTATTTATGAATAAGTTATTTTAATTCTGTATTTTATATTGGCTTTACAATTATAATCATGGATGCGGTTATAAGCTGATAATTTTTTGTAACCACTCAGCCAATTTTGATGTTTAATATATTGCTGTGTTTTACTAGTTTGTTTTGATTGCTTGATTTTATGTTAACAGATATTCAATTAATTAATCTATAATCTGAGTAGTCGTATTTTTTGTATATGTTGCAAAGGTACTTATGAATATATTATTTATTTTTTCACGTCACTCAGGTGATCCGCACGATTCAACGTTGACTAAGGACATTTCGGATGAATTTGCGCGCCAAGGTGCTAATGTCTATGTGATGACCATGCTTGAAGAGCGTTATGGGCAAGAGACTAGTTTAAGTCTTGAAAATGGTTATCATGTTCTACGGGTTAAAACAGGCAACTATTTTAACACCAAGACTAAGCGTGAAAAAGTGCTGACGATTCTAACCTTACCAAGTAAATTTGTCGCAGCAGCTAAAAAAAACTTGAGTAACATTAAGTTTGATTTAATTCTTGCGCACACGCCGTTTGTTTCGAGTAATAAGATAATTACGCCGTTAAAAAAATTCTTTGGTTGTCCAGCTCATCTAATCTTATGGGATATTTTCCCTCAAAATGCTTGGGATATTGGCATTATTCGAAATCGTATGATTTTTAGTTTTTTTAAACGTGCCGAAATTAAAATGTTATTAGCCTATGATCAAATTTGGTGTATGTCTGATGGCAATGTTAAATATGTTCGTGAACATTACCCAGAGCTCGTGACGGTTAAAATTGAGCGCTTATACAATAGTGCCAAAATTATACCGCTACAAAAAATTAATCGAACGCAGCTACGGGCTAAATTTGGCTATACAGATAGTGATGTCGTGGCGATCTTTGGTGGTAATATGGGTGTTCCACAACGGCTGGAAAATATTTTTGCTTTGGCTAAATTAGCCCAAGATGAACATTTATTGGCTAAGTTTCTTTTTGTTGGTAGTGGTACACAAACTGATGTTTTACGTGAATCGGTAAAACAATTAAATTTAAAGAGTATTCAATTTGTTGAACAATTACCACGTGATGAATATCAAGATATTGTTTTAGCTTCTGACATTGCTTTAGTTAGCCTTGATCAACGTTTTACCGTGCCTAATTTCCCTTCTAAAACCACCGACTACTGTAAATCAGGCTTGCCGATTTTAGCCAGTCTGGATGATTGTTCTGCTAGTGATTATGGTGATTTTCTGGTTAATATCGCACGTTGTGGTAGATTTGCTCATGCTGGGGATGCTCAGGCATTGTTTAAGGAGTTTTTAAGTTTATATCAAAATAGTGCATTGCGTTGTAAATTGGGCGCCAATGGACGTAAGTTTTATTGAAAAGAGCTGGATGTTAATAATGTCTACCATGAAATAGTTGCATCGCTGGTGCTTAATTTAGATAAATAGAATTGGGTTACAGTTGACGTTTTGTGTGGTAAGTGCTGAAACTGAGTCAACCAAAAAATTTGAAATCAGTTTGGATATTTGATTAATTTTGGTTTATATATAAAGGCTTTTTTGTTTAGATAATGGCTATTTTGACCACTTAACATCAAAAAATTCTTTAGCTCTTAAATTAGCCATCGCCGCAGTATTGTTATAATTTGAATTATATATAACAACTTGATTGTTTTTAATATATGCGATTGTAGTATTATCTGCTGCAAAACTTCCAGACAATATTTTACCTGCATCAATTTTGCGGGTTACGCCAGTTTTTAGATTGTAATACATCAGATCATATCGACCGCGACTACCATGAATATATAATATTTTTGAACCATCGCCTGAGATTCGTCCGGTGGTATTATTTAGTCCGATTGATATTTGTTTGGCTTGGGCCGTATTTTTGGATTTAAGATATATTTGAGGTTTAGAGTTTTTGTTGGATGTAAAGATTAAATTTCCATTGCCAATATCTGCTTCGGTATCGATTGAATCTGTGCTTACAAGTGGCTGTGCCGTTTTTTTGGCTGTGTAATTGTGTAAATCTATTTTATAAATATGTGTTCCATAGTCTTTACTCAATGAAACTAATAATGAATTACCATCAAACGCAGGTGATGAGTTCGAACCATCGAAATTTGCAACAATATAACGTTGAGCTGTGTAAACATTTTGAACATAAATAATTGGTTTTCCATTTTCATAAGAGACGTAAGCGAGGCTAGTGTTGGATGCGTTCCAAGATAGCGATGTAATTGGCGCCTTACTACTTACGATGGTTTGAATATTTTGTCCAGAGAAATCACTGATAAGAACTTTGTATTTTCTGTCATTATCGAATATAGCTAAAGCTATTTTGGCGGAAAATAGTTGTTGTCGAGCTACGTTGTCAGTTGCATCGTTACATTGAGCAGGAGATTTAGCCATTGGTTTCTGTTGAGCCAAGAATAGATGACTTTGATTTAAGGCTAAAGTAGAATATGAATTCATCAAGGTAGTTATATT
>JAUPUP010000189.1 GCA_030917485.1 Pseudomonadota bacterium | reverse complement strand
CGGTGGTTATGTTACCATAAACTCATATTGCAGTTGTTAAAAAACTTGGCAGCGTTAAGTTGAAGTAGAAAATAACTTGAGATTTATTCTAAGTTATCAATCTCAGATACTCAGGCGCAGCATAAAGAGATAATCATCTTGGTTTAACAAATAAGTTTCCTCTTTGGGATTTACTCTTCTTTTCTTACCTCCCTAATTTGCATAAACTAAAGGATTTTGCTATATCGTAGCCTCTATCTTAGCCAATACCTTTTCAAGTTTTTTGATAAATTCGCTCATTGGATTTTCATTATTACCTTTTTTTATCTCTCCTTTATACGCTCGTTGCAATAAACCAGAGAAGGGATTACTAATTAATAATTCTAGTTTATCAGGTTTCAACTCACCGAAAGTCGCTCCTTTTACAGTTCTTTCATTATAAGGTTGAAACAATTGATAACACACCAATGCAAAACCAAAAATTTGCTGCTGTAATACTTCCAGATCGTTTTCCTGATTCTTAACATCACGATATACTCCATTTCGTGTACTATTTTTGGTCGTCATAGTAAATAAATAGCTTAAATAATCAATAACATGGACATTCCCTGTTAATCTATCATAGATAAGATTGTTTAATTTAATATCATAATACTTCGTAGGATTGTCTTTAAGCATGAGAATGAATTGTTTAACTACAGAAATTGCTGACTTCGTATCCAAATCAATATCACATAGAGTTTCACCAAGATAATTTTGTCGATAAATTATACGCTCAGCTTTGTTATAATTCGTAAATTTAACCTCAGTAAACCCGTCACGTGCTAATTTATTACTATCTATACCATTATTTTTTACTAACATATTATTATATTTTATTCCTGACACTGTAGCATTACGCATAGCAGTATAAGAACCATCCTCCTCCCGAGTAACTTCAATCGCACATGTTTTGACTATTTTAAAACCGCCTTCTTTTTTCCCCGGATGGGATATCTTCGTCTTTCCAGTTGTCCGATCAATTACTCCATTTTTAATAATTGATTTAATTAAATATTTCTTTATTTTCTTGGATTGATCCGTATCCTTAATACGCACGACCGTATGACTCATGTTGGAAAGTCCACTATGGCCAACACCTCTTTTTAAAATTTTCAGTGGTGTCTGTGCATTCATATTATCAATAATTATAGACATTTCGTCACGTGTAACATACTGATCTTGCAGTTTGTATTTATCAAATGTATCCCCCACCGAATATAGCAATTGATAATTAATCCTATAAGTTAACTCAGCAATAGTTGTTTCTTTATTCGTATAATTAGGCACACAAACCACCCCCGCGCCCCCTAGCTGAGAAAGCACCATACCCTTTAAAGTATATAAAAGAAATTTTTGATCATCCCATTGTATTGGTTGTTGGTTAACCTGTTGTTGGTTAAAATGTTTTTCAATATCAGCTATTTCATTTTTAAGTAATTTTAAATTTATTAATTTGGTTATATCATCCCATTTACTAACTAAATTGTAAAAATTATCCTTTGCATGTGATAATGCACCATCTAAATTATCTAATGTCAGTGTATCTACGCCAAAAATCGGTTTCAATTCATCATTTACTGTATATATTACTTGTTTATACTCGGAATTTGTACTAATGACTTCTTGTTGTGATCTTTCACAACCTTCTTCTGTAGTAGCAGTACCATCTTCATCTTTAGACGCCAAGTTATGACTATCTACCTCAGATGACGCATCTGTTTGGTCATGAGGTGAGTGATCTGAACCGGACGGGGAGTGGTCATCTGCAACACTCACCCCATCATTAAGGGTATCTCTGGAACAGTCGCTACCAGAAACCACACGAGTTCCTAAATTATCTTGTGCTTGATTATTCAAACGTTTTTCTGAGTTAGCATAATAATGAGGTGAGTGATCTGAACCGGACGAGGAGTCGTCATCCGCAACACCCACCCCATCATTAAGGGTATCTCTGGAACAGTCGCTACCAGAAACCGCACTGGTTCTTGAATTATCTTGTGTTTGATTATTCAAACGTTTTTCTGAGTTAGCATAATTGTAATATTTATACCCTTTGTATAAGGTTAGACCGGTAGCCGCTCCTAGCACCAAACCTGCGGTTACAGGCAATGCTATAGTTGCTGCAGTTAGAGCTGCACCCCCCACCGCAGCTATACCTAATGCAGCAAGAAGTGCAGTAGCAATGCTTTGTAAGCTAGCAATAGTTCCAGCCAAAAAAGATAGTCCGGCAGCTCCACCAGCTACCACTCCACCGGCACTAACAGCGCCGATTAACGCACCACATGCTGCTGCTTTAAAGCCGTATCTACTACCTGAATTAGAGAAACCCTTGATTTGCTCTTCACATTTCTTTTTGATCTCATTTAACTGTGCTTGAGTAATACTTCCATTATTCTTATCCATAATTTTCTTAGCATCTTCAATTAATTCAAAGATACACAAAGCCAAGTGCATAAATTTATGAAGTTCTTCACCACCCTGACGTTTTGCATCATGTTCTAGCAGATACTCGCAAGCTGTTTGTAGGTCAGACAAATACTTTGGATTGTCTTTAATAGTAAAACTCCCAACCATTTTTTTTGCATATTTCACATCAATATCTTGTTGGTTTGCAGGTAATTCTGGCAATCTCATTAATCCCACAATAATTGCAGAGATAAAATGTTCTTTTTTGGCACTACTTGTCACAAATGTAATTTCTGTAGTACCTGGCTGTTCTGGAGTTGATGATGTATTAATTAAATTCTTCTTTATGGATTCTAGAAGTTTGTCATAGTTTAATGGTAATACACCACCACCAGCATTATTAAGTCCAGCGGTGACGAATATATCCACAGCATCTGGCTGTGGCTCAGAAACACCCTCCTTACTTGAAGCTTTAGATGGGTTCTGCAGTTTTACTAATTTATTAAACACGACTTTACTTAACTTAAGATTATTTACTGATGCTGGCATACGATTACCCTCTTCTAGTAAATAGCGACATTTTTTCAATATCAACAACATTAAGTTGTTGTTTAGTAGGATCAAAAGAAAAAATTCCAGTATTTAATTTACAAACGTCAACGTAGTTAACAATATTTAAACTCATATTTTTACTCATATTAAAATTATAATATAGCCATTATACTAATAATATCAGAGTAATTTTAAGGTGTTAACTAATAAACTTTATGCAGAAAATACTCAACATAAATTAAGATGATTATAAATGGTGGGATAAATTCAGGTAATAAAAGTACTATTTTTAACAGATAGTACACTTATGGGGAAAAAAACCATAACTACCAGAAAAAGTAAAAGAGATTATAGTTATTTGTGACCGCATCGGGCAGGACAGCCCTCACGGGCTAGTCCTCTTCATTTACATTAAATATGATTTCAATTATAAGCAAAATAACTAGAGCTAATAATTTATTAGCTCTTGAGCACAATATTTAAATGTTGCTTACTGCTTGTTATTATTTACCTCAGTATATTCAGCATCAATAACATCGTCCTTTGACTGCTCAGAATGAGCACCGCTGCCTTGTGTACTGCTGTCAGCATTACCACCAGCCTGCTGCTGACCTGCCTCAGGGTTAGCTTGCATATCTTTATACATCATTTCACCCATTTTTTGTGATGCAGTCATTAACGCAGTTACCTTGGCTTCAATATTAGCTTTATCATCGGTTTTAATTGCCTCCTCAACATCCTTGATTGCTGCCTCAATTTTTTCTTTTTCAGCCGCATCAACCTTATCTCCATATTCAGTGAGAGATTTTCTTACCGAATGTATCATTGCATCAGCATTATTACGCGCTGCCACTAACTCAGTAGCCTTCTTGTCTTCATCCGCATGTGCTTCAGCATCTTTAACCATTTGCTGAATCTCACTTTCAGATAACCCAGAACTTGCCTGAATAGTAATCTTATTTTCTTTACCAGTTGCCTTATCTTTAGCTGATACATGTAAAATACCGTTAGCATCAATATCAAAGGTTACCTCAATCTGCGGCATACCCCTTGGTGATGGCGGAATATCAGTCAGATTAAACTGACCTAGACTCTTATTACCAGTTGCAACTTGACGCTCACCCTGCAATACATGAATAGTAACTGCAGTCTGATTATCTTCGGCAGTCGAAAATGTTTGTGACGCTTTAGTTGGAATAGTCGTGTTTTTATTAATTAACTTAGTCATCACCCCACCCATAGTCTCAATACCTAAAGAAAGAGGGGTTACATCAAGTAATAACACGTCAGTTCTGTCACCTGCTAATACTGAACCTTGAATAGCCGCACCAACCGCTACAGCTTCATCTGGGTTCACATCTTTTCTTGGTTCTTTACCAAAAAACTCTTTTACCTTTTCTTGAACTTTTGGCATACGTGTCTGTCCGCCCACCAAAATCACATCTTCAATATCCGAAGCAGATAAACCAGCATCCTTTAATGCAATACGGCATGGCTCAATAGTACGCTCTACTAATTCATCAACTAAAGATTCAAACTTAGCACGGGTTAATTTCATGACTAAATGCTTAGGTCCAGCAGCATCCATAGTAATGTAAGGTAAATTTATTTCAGTTTGCTGCGCTGAAGACAATTCAATTTTAGCCTTTTCAGCAGCATCTTTTAACCGTTGCAACGCCATAACATCATTTTTTAAGTCAATTCCTTGCTCTTTTTGGAATTCTTTAATTATATGATCGATTAAGCGTTGATCGAAGTCCTCACCCCCAAGGAAAGTATCACCATTGGTTGATAAAACCTCAAACTGACTCTCACCATCAACATCAGCAATTTCAATAATTGAAATATCAAAAGTACCACCGCCTAAGTCATACACTGCGATTTTACGATCATGACCTTCTTTTTTAGACAAACCAAATGCTAAAGCTGCCGCAGTCGGCTCATTTATAATCCGCTTAACTTCAAGACCAGCAATACGCCCTGCATCCTTAGTTGCTTGTCTTTGACTATCATTAAAATACGCCGGAACAGTAATTACCGCCTCAGTTACTTCTTCACCTAAATAATCTTCCGCAGTTTTTTTCATCTTTTTTAAAACTTCGGCAGATATTTGAGGCGGAGCCAATTCTTTATCTTCAACTTTTACCCAAGCATCTCCATTAGGAGATTTTAAAATTTCATACGGCATAAGATGAATATCTTTTTGAACTTCTTTTTCTTCAAAACGTCTGCCAATTAAACGTTTTACTGCATACAGTGTATGTCTTGGATTAGTTACAGCTTGACGCTTAGCCGGAGCGCCGACTAAGATTTCATTATCCTTGGTATAAGCAATGATAGACGGAGTTGTTCTTGCACCCTCTGCATTTTCAATAACCTTTGGCTGACCGTTTTCAATAACAGCAACGCATGAGTTGGTGGTTCCCAAATCGATACCAATAATTCTCTTCTTTTTGTTTGACATAATATGTTTTCCTTAAAAATTTATTTATACTCATAGAGTTATTACTCCACGAGTAACAACTCTACGAGTAATAACTCTATGAGTGAGCCTGCGTATTAGATATAGCCGAATTGATATTTTTCAAGTACCCAACACACATTATTCTGCAACAGTAACCATTGCGGGACGCAAAACTCTATCGTTTAAACTATAACCTTTTTGCATCACTGCAACTACCGTATTAGACTCCTGGCCTTCAACTTTTACCGTATTCATGGCCTGGTGCAAGTGCGGGTCTAATTTAGCTAGAGCTTTAGGCGCTATTTCCTTAATTTTATGAGTATCAAAAACTTGCACTAATTGTTTTAAAGTTAAATCAACTCCCATCTTTAGCATTTCAAAATTACCAGACTCATCCTTCAATGCCATTTCTAAATAATCTTTAACCTGAACCAAATCTTTAGCGAAACTACTAATAGCGTAATCACGAGTCTTTTTAAGTTCATCCTGATTACGTTTATACACATTTTGTATTTCAGCCTGTGAACGGACATATGTGTCTTTACATTCTGCAAGCTCTTGCTGCAAAAGCTTTATTTTGTTCTCCAGGTTATTCCCTAACTCGCTACCTTGATTATTATTTACATTAGTTTGGTCAGACCAACTACCTTCTGCCAGAGCCTCAGAGGTTTCAGCAGCACCTGTTTCAACAGTGCCTGTTTCAACAGAGTCTTCCTTAGCATCATTGTTTTTATCAATATTTGTCTGAGGAAAGACTTCTGAATCTTCAGAAATAGTCGACCTGTTAGCTTGGGTTTGGTTGGATGATTTATAATTCCATTTATTGTTGTCCGAATTGTGCTGATTGCTCATCGATATAACACCTCTAAAAAAATTGTAACTAACTGCTATATCAATATGCGGGCATTTAAGTAAATTTCAAGAAATAATTTACAAAGAAATAATTGATTACTGACAATTAATCTCTAAAAAAACTAAGCAGATTATCCAACTCATCAAGAGAATTATAGTTTAGCGTAACTTTACCACCGCCATTGCGTCCATGTTTAATTTTAACCATCATGCCTAATCTATCAGCAATTTTAGTTTCTAAACTCTGAATATCCGGATCTTTTTTTGCAGGCGCAGAATTATTTGTGTTAGCGTTGGTATTGTTGTCGTTCTGTAGTATTTTAGAAACCCTACGCTCTACCTCGCTAGTAGTCAAATTCTCATCAATAATTTCTAAAGCTAAGCTAAGCTGCACTGGCTCTGAAAGCGGCAGCAGCGCCCTAGCATGTCCCATATCCATTTGCCCAACTATTAACATATCTTGAATGTCTGGATGCAATTTTAACAAACGCAAAATATTAGTAATATGACTGCGTGAGCGAGAAGTTACCTTAGCTAAGTCTTCATGAGTTAATTTAAATTCGTCAATTAAACGCCTATACCCTTTTGACTCCTCAATAACGTTTAAATCTTTACGCTGAATATTCTCAATTAAGGCAATTGCCAGAGCTTCCTGATCTGAAAATGTCCGTATAATTGCCGGGATAGTAGTAAGCCCAGCCATTTTACTGGCTCGATAACGTCGCTCGCCAGCAATTAGCTCAAAACCATCATGCAGTTTTCTAATTAATACCGGCTGAATCACACCGTTTGTTTTAATTGAGGCTGCAAGCTCTTCTAATAGAGCATTATCAAAATCATGACGTGGTTGATACTTGCCAGACTTGATTTTTATCAACGGCACATCCTTTAACTCAAGTTCACCATTTGCTAATGATTGCGTGTCTAAATTTAGGTTAGATGCTGATAACAATGCATCTAAGCCCTTACCTAATCCTTTTGATTTTGCCATTTCCTTTAACCACCGTAAATAAAAATTCATAAATTAACCCTAAGGCAATTCTAAAGCAGCCTAACTATTTCCTTAGCCATCGCAATATATGCCCGTGAACCTAAGGCTTGTTGATCTAATTTAACCGCTGAAATTCCAAAGCTCGGAGCTTCCGCTAGTCTAATGTTTCTTGGAATACAAGTTGATAATAATTTTTTAGGAAAATGCTTAACTAATTCAGCAGATACCTGATTAGCTAAATTATTCCTACCATCAAACATAGTTCTAACTAAACCTAAAACCTCTATATCTGGGTTAATTGAGATTTTTAATCGCTCTACCGTATTGAGTAAATCAGATAATCCCTCTAAAGCATAGTACTCACATTGTATCGGTACCAATAAAAAATTAGCTGCAGCTAACCCATTAATGGTTAATAAACTCAATGAAGGAGGACAATCAATAATTATCAAGTCATATTGAGCGCTTATTTTAGCCAATGCGTTTTTTAGCTTATATTCGCGGTTCTCAGCTTCCACTAATTCAATTTCAGCTCCAGCTAAATTTCTATTCGCTGGCAATAAATCAAAACCACAACTATTGGACGTGATAATACACTCATCTATATTTACATCATTGATGAGTACATCATAAATTGAATGGTCAAGCTGATTTTTTTCAATGCCACAACCAGTTGTAGCATTGCCTTGAGGATCTAGGTCAACTACTAAAATTTTTTTACGGCGTTTAGATAATGCGGCAGCCAAGTTTATTACTGAGGTAGTCTTACCAACCCCACCTTTTTGATTAGCTACAGCAATGATATTTTTGAATGGTTTTGCTGGTTTTGCTGATTTTACGGATTTTACTGGTTTCTCTGGCTTTTGTTGCATGTTAAATCTATCTTTAATAAATATCGCTTATCATCATTATCCAGCAATTTTACTTCAATTAGATTATATGTGTGTGGATATTTATCTTTTATAGCTTCAATTTCCTGATGCACATTGGCGCTTTTCATTAGTATTATAGCATCTAAATTTAAATGTTTAGTTTTCTCAATAAATAAGGATGTATTGGTAAATGCCCTTGATACAGCTAAATTATATACTAAAGTATTTGACTCGAGTTTATTAAGGCTGGAACTTAGAGATGTATTGTAATCTTCCAGATAATCTTCAGGTTGATAGTCTTCAATTTTACAACAAACAACATGTAAATTTTTTAAACCCAGCTCAATTGCCACTTGCTGCAAAAAAGCTGTTTTCTTATTGCTGCAGTCAATTACATACACACTAGTTTCTGGGCAGCAAATGGCAATTATAACACCTGGAACTCCCATACCGCTGCCCACATCAATAACATTAATGTGCTTTGTTGATGTGGGCAGCGTGGACTGCAATGATATTTCTGCAATGATATCATTGATGTATTCAATTATAGTTAAACCATCAAGTAAATGATAGATAATAATTTGTTCTTTACCACTTATAGCGGTTAAACTATAAGTTTTATTCCATTTTAATAATAAATCAACATACTGCTTTAATTGACCTACTTGATACGAATCAAGAATAAGTTTTAACTGAACTATACCCTGATATAATTTACTATATTCTTGATCCATAAATTACTACCCCAGTTAAATTTAAACAGTTATTCTTAACTAATTGTCAAACCTTTTAATTTCACATTTAACCTCTTCTATTTCATTCATTATAAGCGTATTTTTAGGAAATATAAGAATAAGAACATTTGGCTCATTAAATACTGGAGAATAACTAACTTTTATCTTATCGTATAACTTTTGCTTTTCAATATCTTCTATTATTTCATTTGAGTTTAGATTTAAATCTGAATGAATTATCATACTTTTTGACTGTAGTAGCCTGTAAAGTCGCAAAGTTAGCATAAGGTAGATTTTTACATACGGAAAACCTTTAAAACTTACCTTTTCTATTATGTAATCAACAAATAAATCATCACTTCTAGTAAATTTGTTTTTACCCGGCTCAATACCAGCAAATTTAAAAATTTCTTTTTTTAAAATATCAAGAGCACTTTTTAGGGTATCGCTTTGTTTCAGTAAATCAGAAAATCTTCTTTTCATTACATTACTAAATTGCTCATATTTATTATAAGAAGGACGTACACTAGCTATCTTAGAGCTTAAAGCATTAGATATTGTTGTTATTGAAGGTGGAGTATCTTCTAGTTCTATTCCTTTCAATTTACTAAAATCATAATAATCTACAGTTAGCCAATTTACGCCAGTCAATTTCTCACAAAAACCATAAGACCGACTAGATAATTTTTGACATAACTCCGAAATCATTTCATTATAATCACGAATATTAGTAATATCGTTAACTTTATTAAAGTCGTTGTTTTTTACTAAGCCATTAATTATCTTTAACATTCTTAAACCTTCATCATTATTTTTAACTTCAATTACTCCATTTTTTAGCGAGATGAGTAACATATGAGCAACCTCTAATTTATGGTCAGAATTTATTGGGGAGTAGTGCGCTACTTTTACCAAATTTAATAATAAACTTTCGCAATTTTCAAGCTGAATAGGTTTCTTAATCTTAGAATAAATGGCGAATGCGTCCATAATTAAATTTCTATACGGAATAGCAATACAACAATAAACATAGTCCCTAACGGATGGTAAGTTCGAGAAGTTTTTGTGTAACAACTCATAACGCCCAAAATGTATAAGACCAATTTTTATCTGTTTCAAATGATTTGCCAAAGGACTTGAAACTCCACTCATCACAAAATCTTTATTTAGATAGAATCCTCTGTGTTCTTCGCCACATATTGCATTTTGTAGATCAAATATGTGACCTATATCATATTCAGCGTCCGAATCAATTATTTTATTTTGTATTTCAAATAGCAGATCAGGAGAACATCCAGAATAAAATTGAAGAGCATAATCAACAATCAGCCAAAGTTGAACTTTAACTTTGTCGGTAGTTTCTTCTCGTTTAATTTCAATCGCACTTATTGCCTCCAAAACTTCTATTTTATTAGTACTTATTTTAAGTTTTTGTGTTAAACCATCTAACTGAGTTTCTATGGAGTGATTCATTCCTAAATTAGTTATTAAATTTGAACTATGATGTATATTGCTTACTTGATTGGTCAAGCTCACATTATTTGAATTAGTAAAACTACGTTGTGACACTGGAATCATATTGAAATTATTCTATAAAAATTAAATTTATTGTTACATGTTTTTAAGTTAAATTAAAAACTAAATAAACCAAAATAACAAGCCATTATTCTATATGCATAAGATAAATAACTTGCAGAAATAAGGAATATATTCTAATATAATAAATTACGCAATAATTCCTTTTTTAGGTTGAACAATAATACTAAATATAATAAATATGATATATAAAACTAATTTTTAACACACTTTATAAATTTCACCACGCAACAATTCTTTTGAACTCAATGCTTTTTATCAACTTTAAAATCAGCCCAAGGAGTTATTTCCACACCGCTAATCCAATACCCCTCATCAACATAAATTAATAGCTCATAATCTCCGCGTGAATTACCATACCCATAGCTATATCTAAATCGCTTGTTATTCATCTGGCTATACTCATTAATTCGTCTAATTTTTTGTTTACCGTAACAATTACGAGTTTTTAATTTACCGGTACAATAAGAATTAATTACTTCAATTTCTGTAGCAATAACTGCATCAATATGATGGCGTTGTGCCCAATAACGTAAATATATCGCTAAATTAGCGCTCACTAAGATAATAGTATGCTTATGTTCAATATGATATTCTAACTTACTATAAACCTCCGGTTTAAGGTAACCATCTAATTTATGCTCTGCAAATTGACGTGCTTTTTTTTCTAATAAATCAATCGAATACCCCTTCAACAGTACCGTCAGGGTTTTTTCTTTAGCTGTTTCATTGCTTATAATTTTTAGAGCATATGCTAATAAAATCGGCAACAATTTGTACAGCTTTAAACTAAATCGCCAATAACCTACAACATAAATTAAAAATGGTATTAGTGTATCACGATCAGTCAGCGTACCATCAAAATCAAAATAAGCTGCAATTTGCTTCGAATTAATCCCAACCTGTCTAAGGGAGGTATGCCCATTTTTCACTACTTATTATTCCTTATTTCTCTTGTGTCTCTTTCGTCTCTTTTATTTTTTATTCGTCGCCAATATTGGCCAATAACTCTGCCTGATGTTCAGCAATTAATGTATCGGTTAATTCATATAAATCGCCATCCATTATTGCTTCAAGCTTATATAAGGTTAAATTAATTCGATGGTCTGTCATACGCCCTTGCGGAAAATTATAAGTGCGTATCCGCTCAGACCTATCCCCACTACCAACCAAACTCTTACGTTGCGCAGATATTTGTGCATGCTGTGCCCGCTCTTGAGCATCCTTAATTCTGGTTGCCAATAGCGACATGGCGCGCGCTCTATTTTTATGCTGCGAGCGGTCATCCTGGCATTCAACCACCATCCCGGTAGGAATATGCGTAATCCTGATTGCCGAGTCAGTTTTATTAATGTGCTGTCCTCCAGCGCCGGACGCCCGAAAGGTATCAATTTTTAAATCAGCCGGATTAATATTTACCTCAGCTACCTCATCAGCTTCCGGCATAACCGCAACCGTACAAGCCGAAGTATGTATTCTGCCCTGAGATTCAGTAACTGGTATCCTCTGCACTCGGTGAGCACCAGACTCAAACTTTAATTTTGAATAAGCCCCATGCCCAATTATCCGTGCAATTATTTCTTTATATCCGCCTAAGTCAGAGCTTGATTCTGATACAACCTCAACCTGCCATCTATTTCGCTCTGCAAAGCGGCAATACATTCTAAATAAATCCGCCGAAAATAATGCAGATTCGTCTCCCCCAGTACCAGCTCGAATTTCCAGGTAAATATTTTTTTCATCATTAGCGTCTTTAGGCAATAATAACTTTTGCAGCTCTAACTCTAAAATTATTATTTTATTTTTAGCTACATCTAGTTCATTTTGTGCAAATTCCCTCATTTCCGAATCTGCAAGCAATTCATTGGCTGTATCCAAATCATGGAGAACAGCTACATACTCTTTAAATTTATCTACAACAGGCAATAACTCTGCATATTCTCTATTAATTTTGGTATATTCAACAATATCATTAGTAACCTCAGGTATAGCCAGAGATGCAGATAAATCTTCCAGTCGTGCAGAAAGTTTTTCTAGTTTTTCTTTAAAGCTTTGTTTCATTTATTTCCAAATTATATAAATACGTTATTAGCTCGGTCAATTTTTCTTGTGTTTTATGAGTGCTGCTGCATAAATTTACTGTAGGGTTATGTATTAGCCGATTAGTTAGTTTAATTGACAGTTCATGTAATACACTCTCTGGAGATTCCCCACCAGCTAGCTGTTTTTGCGCATTTAGCAGCGCCTCTCTACGAATTGACTCTGCATTATCTCTTAATGCGCGAATAACTGGGGTTAATTCGCGCTTTTTTAACCAACTTTGATATTCAATTAGTTTATCATTAATTATATTATTTGCAGCAATTGCCGCAATTTTACGTTTTTCTACTCCAACATCAACTACTTTTGCAATGTCATCAATAGTTAGAAGCATTATATTACTATATTTTCTTAAGGATAAGTCGCTAATTAATGGCATAGATAAATCAATAATCAATAATTTTTTATTTTTATTAGCAATAGTCTTAGCAAGAATTTGTTCATTTAATATCTGACGGTATAAACCGTGACGATCTAAACCGCTGCAAGCTATAATTATTGAATAGTCATTGATAATTTTATTTAAATCCTCTATTCCCACAGCATTAGCATTAATTTTTAAAGCTATGTTTTCTGCCTTACTCAATGTTCGGTTTGCAATAGTCTTTTTAGCAAATTGAACATCCCGAAAATGAGGCGCAGCTTGCTGCATCATATCTCCAGCGCCAATAAATAAAATTTGTTCATCAATCAGTTTATTAAAGTTAACCGCAACAATATATTGTAATGCATGACCTATCGATATTGCTATATTATTGATAGATGTTACATTTCTAACGTCTTTTTCAACTGCTAAAGCCATTTGAAACACAGAAGACAACTGCGTACCCACACTATTTTTTTCTGTTGCCAGAAATAATGCATCTTTAACTTGGGCAACTATTTCAGTCTCTCCCAGTACCATTGATTCAAGACCAGATACAACCCTAAATAAATGGTTGGCACATTGTTCACCGAAATATATATAGCTATGTTTTTTAACAGTGCGCGGACATACATTCTGAATATCACAAATTGCATTTATCACAAAATCAACGTCATGCGTGGTACAATAAATCTCAGTTCGATTGCAGGTAGACAATATAATTATTTCTCTAGTGATACCAGAGCTTTGCAAACGCTCTAATACACCAGGAATTTCGTGCCGTGAAAAAGCCAGCTTTTCTCTCATTTCAAAGCCAGATGTTGCATAATTTAAACCAAATACGTAGGGGATGCTCATTTATACCTTACTTTTTAATCTACCGATTCATTTACCAGTCAGTGTTGACATAAAGACCACATTATACCAGTTTCCTCAATTTAATTTATTAGATAATCAATACTGGTTTGTTATTATTTCTCAAGATTTAATTATTTAAAACCACAGAATTACTCATGGCACAGAAAATAAATTAAAGACTGGCAAAAAAATAATAATAAAACTGCCAGGTAAAATTTTACTTTTTTTGAGGCTACAATTTTACATACAAAAATATCTATGGTTATTATCTCTAAGTTAACTTATAATCTTTGCTGAAAAATAGTGCTTTTTATCAATCAGTTATGTAACTATATATTAATAAGCATAGCTAAACAAATTAAATTTAAAAGAAAGCTTCCTTATGTCTACTCCTAAAATCACCAATAAAACAATCTCATTATCAAGATATAATAATCTAAAAGTTAATGCAGCAGAAAAACAGAAAGCTATGGATGCGGTTTATCCATTTTGGCAAATGTTGACTAAGGAAGATCAAAACGATATATTAAACTCATGTAAAAAATTTAAGGAAAAAAGATCAGGCTTATTTGGATGGTTAAACCACGAGAAACAAAATAACATTTTAGAATGTTTAGAGACTTCTATAAATGATAAGCTAAAAACCCTAGGTAAAGAGAATAAGAATTTGGCTAAGAGTATAACTGAAAATTTATATATTTTAATGAAAAATGAAATCTGGATTTTTAAAAGTAAAATACCTACTAGTTTACAAAGCTTGAGTTCTAACTCTAAGTTAGATGAAAAAATGAATTACTTCGGAGTTAAGTCTTTTACTAATAATAGAAGATGTGAAGACGATATAATAAATAGTAAGTTAGAAGATAAAGATTTCAAATATATTATTAATAATTTGCACCGCTTTAACGATAGGCAACGGAATATTATTGTGGATCGATTAAATAGAAATCCCAACTTGTTAGATCCTATGTGTGATGGTATTATATCTATATTAGTTGTTTTAATGTCTGATTCAAAGACATCGGGGACTAACTTATCTGTCGAACCTATTGTTATAAAAGCACTTGCACAAGATAAATTTAACAATCATCCTTATGCATTAGAAAATGTAGTCAATCTTTTAGAGGTATTTAAGGGTAACAATAATGCCCAAAACACGATTGTAAATATGATTAGTAATGTTGAATTTGCTCGGCAACATCCTCAAGCATTAGAAAAGATGGTCGATAAGCTAGAAATGTTTGAGGATAACAAAGTTGCCCAAAACACGATTGTAGATATAATTAGTGATGTTGAATTTGCTCTGCAACATCCTCAAGCATTAGAAAAGGTGGTCGATAAGCTAGAAATATTTAAGAATAACAAAGTTGCCCAAAACAAGATTGTAAATATAATTAGTAATGTTGAATTTGCTCTGCAACATCCTCAAGCATTAGAAAAGGTGGTCGATAAGCTAGAAATATTTAAGGGTAACAATAATGCCCGAAACACGATTGTAGATATAATTAGTGATGTTGAAT
>JAUPUP010000188.1 GCA_030917485.1 Pseudomonadota bacterium | reverse complement strand
CTCCATTTGAACAATTATTTCTTGCTTACGAGATGGCAGTTGGTTGTCTAAAAAAGCATCAATATTTTTAAATAACATTCGAGGTGAGAAGTTTTCTATTTCGCTTCCAGAATATTTAAAGATTTTATCACCTAACTGATGGCATTCATGCCCTATTTCTAATACAAACTCCCTGAAATTTGGTATATATTTTATATGCATACCACGATACTCAGTAAATTGATATGGGCTATTTCCTCGATATCTATAATCATGTCTTAATTGTTTTTTGAGTCGGGTATTTTCTTCATATGATATATCATAATTAGAAGCCGTGGTATCTCGCAAAGCTTCAAATTTAGTAATTATATTTGTGCGTGATTCTGCTTTAAAGTTGATAGATTCATGTGTATTGTTTTCAATAAATCGTTGTGCTACTCTGCGAGTATTCTCATAAGTACGTTTTGCACGTCTAAGGTCATTATATTCCTGATCTAGCATTACATAATAAAGAGCATATGGATTACCCGTAGCACTTGCTTTTAACTCGGCTGCATTCATGGTTTGCATGCCTACATCGGCGATTTTACGTTCTTTAGAACTCATTGACGATGTAAATTGTTGAGCAATTTTAGCTTTATTTTCAATAATCTGCCAACTACGAGCATCATAAGTACCTTCAGTTATATAACGATATATTTCTACCTGCTCATTTGTATTGCCTTGGCGCACTATCCTGCCTTCACGTTGAATTAAATCACTTGGTCTCCACGGTACATCTAAATGGTGTAATGCTACCAATCTTTTTTGCATGTTAGTACCCGCTCCAAGCTTGGAGGTGCTCCCTAAGACCACTCTTATCTCTCCAGAGTTTACCTGGTCATATAGTTGCTGCTTTTGCTTATCAGTGCTATAGTCATGAATAAACGCTATTTCGTTGCCAGACAAACCGTTAGCAATAAGCTTAGATTTTATATCATCATAAATTATAAATTTGGAATCACCCCGAGCAAGAGTATCTATTTCACTTGCAATATTTGCCTCATTATCTATACTTTCTGCTTCATCGATATTTTTACTATCTGGGCTTTTTTTATCTTTTGGGGTACTGCTATCGCAAAATATTACCTGCGTACCTAAAATGTCTGCTGTAGCCTTATATGTACTAAATACATTATTTACTAATTTATTAACTTTACTATCGGCAAAGTCTGAGTATGAGCTATTAATAATACGTGGGTCAAGCGCAGAATTTTTAGCAAAATTTGTGAGCTTGAGCATATTGTCTTCTTTAGGATCAATACCATTTTGGATTTGATTTACCCGGTCTATAATTTCAGCAAAATGCTCCTTTTGAATTTCTGAAGGTTGCTCAACTGTTTTTTCATACTTAGGTATTGGAATTTTAATATGGCCTATACTTTTTAAGTCTTCCATAGTAAATACATCCGCAAAACTACGATACATAATAGCTAACTCTGGACAATTTTTAAACGATGACAACCGTTCTTTCATTTGGTAACCTTGCCCACTTGATGATATTTCCCAGTTTCGGCTTACCTCGCCAAACGTATCAACCCAAGCATCAAAAGAACTAATTCCTTTGTCCACCAATGTGGCGTTATCCAGATATTTTTGCATCACAAATATTTCACTTATTGAGTTAGAAAACGGTGTACCAGTAGCTAGAAATGTTCCACGTCCATATTTCTCTTGAATATAGTGCATTTTTAATAGTAAATCTGTTGCTCTTTGGCTACCTTTTGGGTCATTTAATCCAGAAATTTGTTTAACGCTTGTATAGGCAAGGTTTTTGAATAGGTGCGCTTCATCAACCGCAATAGCGTCAATCCCAAGTTCATCAATAGTAATTGCTCCGGAGTTATGCTTATTTTTTTCGATTTGAATTTCTAACCTGGCTTCCAGTCCTTTAATTGCACGTTGTTGCTGCTTAACACTGATCCCATTGGGATTATTGTCAATACCTGCTTCTAATTCACTTATCTGTGTCCGAATATAGTCTTCATATATTTTTGGATCTAACCCTATATGCTTGAAGTGGCTATGTCCCATTACAATAAGGTCGTAATCATTCGTCATAATCTGGGATAAAAATTCTTTACGATTTTTACTTGCCATATTATCTACAGTGGCAAGGCAAATATTGCTTCCTGGGTAATCTTCATGAATCTCTTTGCCCCATTGTGCAATTAAGTGGTTGGGTACTATAACAATTGGTTTTTTCCATAGCCCAATTTGCTTACCTTCCAACAAAGTAGAGACCATTACCCTTGTTTTACCAGCTCCTACTACGTGGTCGTATAATGCTCGTCCTTCAAGCAGTGACCTAACAATCGCATTTTTTTGGTGCGGGTAAAGCGGTCTATTAGAATTATCACTTGAGAATCGATACAAGCTGCCATCATAATTGGGTAATACTGTATTATTAAATTTGCGATTGTATATTATTTCAAGCTCCCGCTGAGACTCTAAGGGAATTGTATATATCCATTCATCAAATAGCTGGTGTATTGCTCGTTGGCAATCCTGAACTTTTTTTGTCTCCTCAGAGTTTAGTACACTTTTTTGTTGCCCGCCCTCATATACTGTATCGTATATTGTGATGCTCTTGCCGCAAATAGTATTTTCTAATACCCCTTTAAAACCATAAACGGGCGTAGCATATGTTTGTTCTACATAAGTAGATGCTCCCCATTTGGGACAGATAACGGACCACTGCCCAAGTGTCGTCATATATTCAGCTTTGATATCAATATCAAAGTTTGTCTTAACAAAGCTTTTAAGTATTTGGGCAGGTAGCCACGGGGATGATATAGATACCCCTATTTGTTCAAATGGGATTATTTCTGGTTGAATGGCAGTAAGTGCTTCAATATTTGTAGACAATCCGGCCTGTTGTGCTTGTTCCAGCTTTTGTACTACATTTCCTGATAGATAACGAGCTGCAATATCATAATTGCAAGTATCCGGGTTATAAAATATTTTATGTTCAGCAATTAGTGGTTCAATTACTTCACTAACGGTACAATGCAATGCATCAGACATTAGTTCACTATCTACGCGACCAGTGCAATTAAGTGAGAACATTAGTGCTTCATCCGGTGTGGTAATTGTCCAAGTCTTAGGGTAATATACACGCTCCTTAAGTATTCTACCCTTAGTCGCTTCCATTACTTTACCCCTAAATTGGTGTAAAACATCTTCAAGTGAAGTAATATGCTCAATATTGTACCTAATAAGTATTGCTTTGTTATCTTTATTGTTTAAATAACCATAATTACCAATTACTTGTTCATATTTAGTATTGAGTTCTTCACGTTTTTTCTCTATAACAGCATCAGATATATCCGGGGCTTTTTCTGCGTTGAGTAAATCTATCAGTATGTTTTTTAATTCTATGAATGCTTCTACCTTTAGGTCGCTTACCACTTGTTGCGTTATACCAAAATATCGGGTTATTTTTGGCATGCTTTCATAAATTACAATCGACTGAAATTTAGTTTCAATTTGATGGTTAAGTTGGCTATATATCTCTGCCTTAGTTTGCCAACCAAGTACCGGAGCTACTACCGTTTCCCCATATTGATTTTGCTTTGCTTCTAATTTTCCAAAAATATTACGTTCGTGCTCTAAAAAATATGAGTTAATTGTCATCTCATTTGATATTTGAGTAACAAAATGTTCAGATGGTATAATTGTGCTTGTATTCACCCAATCTTTATCTAACGAAGTACCTTTTTGAAAGAATAAAATATCTACAACTACTTCCGTGTCAGGAAACATACCTGCAGGCAAACGATATGCACCAATTAAATTAGCTTTTTTAGCAATATATTCACGAGCTGTTGTATCCTTAGCATCTAAAAAATATCGGCTGACTATAAATGCTCCAACACCGCCGTCCCGAATTGCATCTATTGATTTCATCATGAAATAATTATGAATTGAAGCGGATTTAATCTGCGAATCGCTTACTTTAAAATCACCAAATGGCGGATTTGTTATTACTACATCAAAAACATTATCCAACACATTGGATTTTTCAAATTTAGAGTTTAGAACGTTATGTTTACCAAAAATGGCTGTACTAATTTTAGCGGTAACCGGATCTAACTCAATTAAAGTCGGATTAATAGTTGTAAGGTTATAAAACATTCGTCCTGTGCCACTAGCTGGGTCTAAAACACGAACCTTTCTGTTTGGGTCAAATGCACCAAGTTTAGCTAAACCAGTTTGGAGTACCTTTACTGCCTCCATTGGCGTATACATTGCCGTTAGTGTAGAACTACGCACATGGCGGTATTCTTCCTCGTTTAGTATTTTCCTAAGCTCAACTCGTGCATTAGCAAATTGTCCGGTTGAGTATTTCCGTTCATCAAATACTTGTGATAATCCACCCCATCCATGATAACGAAGCAGTAATTGCTTTTCATCATCAGTAATTGTGCTAGTTTTAGCATAGCTATTGGCTATTTTTATCGCGGTAAGATTATCGTTAATCCATTGTGATGCCGAGAAACTAGCATCATTTATATCATTCTCAAGCATTATTGGATTATATGCGCTAGTTATAGTGTCAATATCTACCAGTTCAGCAGTAGGGGCTACAGCAAGCTCATCTACTATCATTTCAATTGTTTGAATATGTTTAGCAACCTGCTTTTCTTCTTCAGTATCAAACACAAAATCAAAGCTGCCTTGCAGCGGATTAACAAACTTGCGTCGTGCCATTACTGTGGTTTTCCATAATAGAAATGTCTTGGTCTATAAGTGCCAAATATTGCAGCAAATGACAAAGGATATCCAAATTCCTGTAGCGCCTCAAACTCACCAAAGCCATTGCAAAGAGAACACCAGTGTGCAGGGTCTTCATTTGCTATATTCGGGTTATCTTCCAACATTTCATTTAATCGAACCTTATATGCTTGTCTGGCAGTTTCTATAATATCCTGCTCTTTTTTTACCTGTTCCCACGCTTTTTTGATAACATAGGTAGAACCTTCGTTATTCTCTGAGTGTTCACCCCCATCGTATCGTACAAATAATTCATGCCATAATCTATCGTTTCCAACTTCCACTTTCCAGCCTAAAAGCTTTTGACATAGTTGTAGTAGTGGATCATTTAAATAAGGACGACTATCCAATTCGAATTTATCTAATGTAAAAAGAAAGTCATTTAGTTCCTTCAACCTATCAGCTCCAAAAGATACTTCAAATGGATGATATTGTGAATCTGGTTGAGTAATGCGATTTGCTTCTACTTTACGTGCTACTTCCTCAGATAACGCTTTTATTCTGGCTATTTCTGCTTCTTCATGGCGACGTGCTTTTTCTTCAAATGCTTTTTTGTCCATAGTATGCTACTCCCTTTTAATTATTACTTTAAAATTCCAAAACCAAATTTCTGATAATTAGCCCACATTAAATATGTATCAGATATTCGCATAAAATTTATTTGATGAGGTAAGTCAAAATCATCATAAAATACTGGTACAAGTTTATCTTTAATATCATTATCGTAAAACCGTAATGTTACCTGTGTAAATCCATTAGTAAATTTAGTAAGTCCGGTTATTACATAATCAGATGTGCCGTATGATTGAACATACTTATCCTGTGTAGACAATTCTTGCAAATTTTTATCAAAATGTATTGGATACAAATCAGAAATATCAAACTTTATTTGAAACTCTAAAAGTTGTCCTGAATTATAATTCAATTTAGAATTACATTCCGCTTGATTGGGTAAGGATGTATTTACTCTTGAATACGCACCTGGTTTAAACTGAATTTCAGTATCTTTGAAGCTAATAGTTTCTATAATAAAGGTACATCTATTGCCATCATTTTTATATATACCTGTCAAGATAGCTCCAGCTATGATCTTATTTATTGTGGGTTTACCTTTGTTTCTGGATTTTTGAGTAATAGTTTGTACCGGAATTAATAGTTCAGTAAAGTTTTTATTGTAAACTGGGTTAACCAACGTAGCAGTAAATTGCTCAATACTATCTTGTCCTTCATGTGGAGCAGTAATACTATTTTGTAATATAAAATTAAACCATGTACCTGATTCAACCACACCATGTATATTCTTAACTACATTAGCGTTTTTAATTGCAATCTGACTGCTTGCATTACATATACTAAACATCATAGAGGCAATTATTACATAAAGATATTTTTTCATAAATTTTCCTGTATTATCTTTCAAAGGAATAACTTGCTGGATATAACCTATTTACATCATCAATATTTTGCTTATATTCAAAAGCCTCAGATTCATAACTTACCTGGATTTCTGTATTTTTTATTTGCACATCAGTAGAAAATTCTTTATTTAAAACATACGCAAGTCTTTCCGGGTTTTCTTCCGCCAGAAAATGAAAAATATTAGCTGTTTCAATTTTACCTAATTCACGCCACTTAGTTATTTGGTGGTACGTGTCATACTGCTCAAAATATCTCAGTACGTCTGTGTTAGTATTAACACCCTGTATTTCGCCAGTTTGCTTATCTATCAAAACAAATTTTGTTTCTTGTTGCAGACATTGTAATGTCTTGGCAAAATGCATTTGCTCTGCACTAAATTCTGGCGACTTATATTTAGATATATCATAACCGTTAGTTAATGCATCATTTAATTCATAAAGCTGTCTTAACCCATAAAGCTTTGGGTCGATACCATGTTTTAATTGTAAATTTTTTGTCATGTCCAACTCATAATCCAGAATTTCTTCCATCTCATAGGCTGATAATTCAGGATATGCTATACTTTCCAAACTAACTTGATTAACTAATGCCCGATATAAAACATGCTTTTGTTTATCGTCAAAATCATTACCTTTAAGCATCGCTGCGCTTATTCCTTTATCTTCCAGACTTTTTATAAACTGAAGTATAAGTTTATTATTTTCCATCAGACCTCCTCTTACCTATTGCAAATTCAAGGCTCATGCGCTTTTTATGCATAACTTCCGCAGTTAAATTAGGGTCTGCATATTGACTAACGTCAATATTAGAACGTAACCCTACACGAATTTGTTCCAATTGTTCATGTGTATAATTTTGTAAATATGAACTTAAATCATTACCATTACGTAGCGCATGATAAGCCAGTTGCATTTTAAATCCGTCAATCTCAGGTTTAACAAAGCCTGATGGATTAAAACCAGCAGCAATACAATCTTCAATAATGCTTAATTGAATTTCATCAAATAAGGTCATATCAAATTTTGTGGTCATTGTGAATCTCCTATAAATGTTTAACAGGTAAATTTAATTTTACGCCCATGTTTATATCTTCCCGATAATTATATGAAGTACCATAAATAGCATTCTGTCCTTCTCTAAAAACTAAAATCCTTTTGCCCATTGTGCTCACTTCGTTTGGAGTTAGTAATGTACGCTGTGACTCTTGTTTGGAAGTGGTTATAGTAACATTGCCACCAATAGCAAACCCTTGCTGTCTGGATATAGCCGTGCTAACAGTTTCTGCAACATATGTTGTCTCGCCTGTCCACTTAGCCAACTGCTCATTTGTTTTCAAATCGTTTGACGGATAGCCAATTCTGATACCGCAGTTTGATATGATTGAACTAGCCAACTTATCGTAGTATTCATCAAGTTGAGATAAATCTTGTACAACCAGTATAAATCTGGCCTTGAAGCTCCGAATAGTTGCCAAAGCTGTTGCAATAACATCCATTTTTCTTAAAGTCGCAAACTCATCTAATAAAAATAATAGCTCTCTGCTTTTACCATGTTCAGTTGCTTGTACCGTATCAATTAATTGGGTAATTAAAATTCTGGTTAATGGACGTATACGCTTTTGATCACGTGGCATTACTACAATGTATAAGCTAATCGGCTGCTTACCTGATTGAAAATCAGTCAATTTAATTGTAGATTGTGATGTATTTCTGGCAATTATTGGATCATTAAATAAGTCAAGCGGAGTGTTTGCAGAACTAACTATGCCAGCTACCTCCTTCTCACCATTATTAAAATATAGCGCCGAAGATATTTGCTTTATAAATTTATTATATCCGGTTTCATCCACTAAATCACCTAGTTCAAGTTTAGCTTGCTCTAGTGTAATATTTTTAATATATGCATAATGGGACAAGTGAGAAATAGCTTGTTTATTATTACCGGACATTTCACCTAACCAATCTTTTACACCTTTATATGCACTTCCTGTATCTGGGTCGATTCCAGATAAAAACGCAGTAACTGCTGCCAGATTTTTATTTTTCTTTGTATATAGAATGTGTAAAATCGCTGCAGCAAGTAATTTAGTACCATTAGTTTTAAAATGATCACCGTCAACTCCTTTTCCATCAGCATCAACTAACATTAATGCCAAATTACCAGATTCGCTAACTTCCTGCGGTGTTCCAACTATAATAAATTCCATGGGGTTAAACATACATGAACTACCATCCCCATTAGTTGGCTCAAATTTGACACAGAGATTACCCAATTTAGAACTTCTATATCCGGCAGTGGTTTCCCAATCTTTGCCTTTCATATCATACATCACCACTGAATCCGGATAATTTAGCAAATTTGGCGTTACTATTCCAACACCTTTACCACCACCAGTTGGTGCAATTAAGAGCACATGCTGATGCCCAGAATGCATTAGCCAGCGTAATTTGGTAGATTTTTTAGTATCATAGCGTACAATTGGTATTCCACTTGTATGTTCAACAGCTCCAACTATTAACCCGTATCGTTTTTCTACCGGATCTTTGGCTGTTGGACTTTGTAATAAATTGGTTTGTTCTATTTCCAAAATGGTTGCAAATCTGGCTGTACCATGTCTATCAGAATCAAGTTTTTTACCAAAAAATTTGCGACAAATAGCTAACTCAAGCATAAATACCAAAAAAGTAGATAATAATGTAACAATAACAATATTGTCTCCTGCTTCAAAACCCTGCATAGATTGAAAATATCTGGCTAGGCGATAACATTCCCACGGGCTATAAACTTTATTAAAATACGCAATACCTAAATAGTCATGTACATAGTATTGAATAATTAATTGATTAAACCACATCCCGAAAATAATTGCACTTATTGTAAATAATATATATTTTGATATTGGCTTCATTGATTATTTATTCCTTGTAAATTAATATTGCCCGACGATAGATATCTGTCTTATTTATTACCCCAAAATAGCGTGAATCAACCGAATTGGTACTATTTCCGAGCATAAAGAACTCATCTTCTTTCAAAATACGTGAATAGCCAAGCGCTAATGGATATAATTTGATTCCTCTGCCTTCAGCAAACTGTTTGCTGTTTTTATACAAAATTCCATTTATCAAAATCCCTGATGCTGTTACTTCTAGTTTATCACCCGTTGCAGCTACTATACGTTTGATTAAATACATCATACCGTTAGCACATTGCCCTGACACATCCTTCATACCAAGCTCATTAAATACATGCTTGTAGTGCTTATTTGTAAGACAAGTTAAAACTAAATCACCATTATGAATTGGCATACCCGGTATAGCTAAATAATAACCAAGCGGTTCAGATATTGAGATGTTTTTATAAATAATATTTTGCAATAACTGTGCAACAAAAGTAAGAATTAACAAACTAAGTCCAATTATTTTGATAGATTTAATCATTTATTGATACTGCTTAAATTTATTTACTTCTTGCGGGTTTTTTTCTTCAATAACAGCTTCTTTATCCTGGTACAGCATAATATCCTCATAAATATCGTGTTTTGGGTCATAACCAATTATTTCACGCAAAGCTGTTACTTTACGTTTAATCACATTTTCATAATACCCATTTCTCTGTACTCTAACCGTTGTCTTTTGAATTGAAATAATTCCGTTAAGTGCGAGTGCAATCTGATGCCGTGGTACTGGCGAATTAGCGCAATCAGGATGCTCCTTAACGCATTGCTCAAAGCGAAAGGTTGCTTCATAAGCCCCACTGGCATGAATCGTGCCATAGCAATTTCTATGCCCGGTAAGCATGGCTTTAAATAGAGTATACGCCTCTTTGCTACGTACCTCACCAACAGTAATGGAATCCGGACGCATACGCAGTGAGGTAACTAATAAATCATCAATTGAAACCTCTTTAGATTTCCTAAACAAAAAACTATTTTCAATATCACATTTAATCTCCGGAGTATCCTCAATAATTCCAGCCCGCAGATTTGGATGTATTCGTGCAGTTTCCCGAATAATCGAATTGAGCATTGTGGTTTTACCGGATCCAGTACCACCTGCTATTAAAATACCATATCCTCGAAAAATCCAATCACGAATAGTTTGTGCTACGTGGGACGGCATTATTTCTTCATTAACATATTCACTCAAATCTTTAACCGTAGAGCCATGCTTTCTTATAGTAAAGGATGGCGAAGTAACTATCGGGGACCTTTGACCAGTAAATCTATGATGATAAAATGGGATTGAGCATTCAAGCCGTGGTTCTTTTTCATGAAAATGTAACCCGCCGTTTGCTGCTGCTAAAATCCCCATTATTTGTTCAGCCTTAGACGCTGTCATCTTTACAAACTCTTTGGTTAAAATATATTGTGGATTACGATTAAATTGAGCTAAACCGCCTTCATTTACAACTTCAATAATGCCAACTTTGAAAGCAATGCCAATTAACCGACCTAATTTTTTGTTCACAGTGTCCACCAATAGCTGAATGTTTTCAATATCAGAGGTTGGTATTGGTTCTCTGTAATAATATTGATTCTGCTTCGCAATATTGTCAGCTAAGACGTTTAGTTTAAAATGTTCTTCCTGATTTAAATAATCATTACCCTCTAAATCTGTAATAATTGAGTTTTTTAATACTATGCCTATAGTTTCTCTAATCTCGCTTGCTGTTTGAGGCAATACATGATAATTAAGAATCCTACGCCCGTCTTCTTCATCAACGTAACGATAAAATACAATATCACCAATTTTTGGCGTTGAATATCTGGATATATCAATTTTAGTTTCATTTATTGCTCTAACCATACCCTTACCAGAGTGTTCATACCAAATATGCCCTTCATAAGTACCATCTTCGCGCAAATATGAGTTAAGGATAACCTCATAAACGTTTTTCTGGTCAAATAACCGAAGTAAATTGCCCATATCTTCTTCAAGATGGCGCAATATTTGTGCTGAATCCATTTCTTTAGCCATATTCACACTCTTTAAAAAGATTTAAGTTTGCATTTTCTTGTTTTAGATTTTTAATTTCGCTGTAGCATTGATTTAATTTATTATCTAACTCAATCAACTGGGATAATTTAATTTTCTCTAATTTTTCTTCAAAAATAGCAAAATGTTCCGGATGGTACTTAATTATTGTTTCTTCATCTGTAATTTGTTCAGTAAATGCTAAACTGAAATTAACAAACAAACTAGTCACGCTAGTTTCATCATAAATTTTGTAATCTAGTTGCAAATCATTAATTGTTAGCAAAATTGACTTATCCAAATAATCATCAATATTTGCTTGACCAAAATGTTCAAAATAATTTTTGAATGAGATGAGTTTTGAGCTATACGGTATATGCTTATATTCTGCTGCAGTCCATGTATTTTTAACAAAAACGGTCTTATCCTTGTGCATTAGCTGCGTAGTTATTTGTTTTCGCACTTCATCAATGCCAAACCTTACATCCATGTCATTAAAATCAGTTAATTCCACATCATTATCTAAATTTTTAAAATCCGGTATTACTACGGCACACTGGTGCTGAAGTTGGCAATTAATTGCCGCTTCAACTCCAGGATTACTCCAGACCATTCGCCTAGATCCAACTGGCATTTCACGTAAATAAATATCATTATCTGCACAAATAATGAATCTAGCTTGTGGATATAATTTAGTTAAATTATCAAGTACCGGTAATAAATTACTAACAAATCCGGACACAACACACGGTTTATTAACTGCTTTATAAACCGATGCCATAGTAGCAAAACCCTCACCTAAGTAAATTTCTTCAGCATAATCTTGGTTTATCATATTAAAGCCAATTCTATGAAAGCAACCCGATGTTCTACCATCTTCTTCAAACATTTTAGTACCATTTGGCAAAATAGTTTGCAAGGTAGCAATATAGCCTTTAAAATTGTAGTAAGGTATTATCAGGTTACCTTGTCTGTCAACCTTGACATCTAACGTATGTTTATCTATATTTATGTGTTTATTGAATAAATATTTTGACTCTAAATCAACATCCACAGTAGAGCAGTATTTTGCAAACGAACGTCTTGATGCTTGATACCACGTATCATATTGCTTTTGCTTCTGCTCTTTCATCACCTTTTTAAAATCAATGTTTGATAGTGACGCCTTCTCAGGATAATACTTGTGTACCACACTATCACGCCAAGACTTAAAAACTGCAATTCCAGTGTTTAGAAAAATGGCATAACACCCAGCTTTCTTACCTGGTACATTATCTATCATTCTACAGTTATGCCATTTACCATCAATTTTAATTTTTGATGGATCAAGTTCTAAACCATATTGATAGATATGGTTACAAAATCCAATTGCATCAAAATCAAGTATCATACTTACTTAGCCCTAGTTAATACTTCCTTACGTGCGCCAAAATCCAAATGTAACGTATCATCCTTCGCATCATACTTAACAATCACACCGGAGTTACACATCAATTTTTCTCCGACTTTTTTAGCAGTAGAACAATATGATAACGATTGAATAGTTTTGGCGAGACTAAAATTATATGTATCCCCATCTTTAGTGATATTGAAGTCCCCAATCATAGAGCTACTCCCTACCCAACTACCTACATATTTATCTGTACTTAAACTACTATTACCAGAACAAGCAGTAAATATTAATGAAGATACTACTACAACTGCTACTTTGCTTTTCATGGTTCGTATGATTATTCTCATTTATTTCCCCTTTTAAATAATTATTACTTGAATGTCCACCAATTCCAAAGCATACTTCCAACCTTCTGTTTTACTAAATTAGATTGTTGGTCAATTCTTCTATCTTGCATTGAGTTTGCGCTATATACATAACTCTTCTTAACTGTTTTTATCATCTGTCTATAAAATTTTTTGGCTTCTTGTATGTTTGTAAATTTAGCGTCTTTAACTAATCTAACTCCATAGTTATTATTATCCTGAATTTGAAATCCTATGTTTTCATAAAATTTGTCTAATAAAACCACATCTACAAATATCTTTAGCGGTTTATAGTATATTCCAATCGGATAATACTGATCTTTACTGCTATGAAACGCATAAGTTATTATTTCTATAATGTCACCTTTATCGTTTGTATCTAAATCAACCCCAACACAGTAATGGTCTATATTGGTTGAGCGATTGTATATATATGTGGTAACTATTACTAAAGAGATTACTCCAACAATAAGTGAGCCATTAACGCTTATAGTTAATACACCCATAATTAAAATCATGCTAGTAAGTATTGGTAACCAAAATCTAAGGTTATATTGTTTCATGTTATTCTCTATGCGGGCTAATATTCAACTCAGATGCACCGCTATGCCCTCCGGACATACTACCTGCATGTTTAGCTCCAGCTCCAAGTTCGCTTAAAGCACCATTAGTATTAGCTCCATTAGAAGTTGTTCCACCCTTAACCTGGCTTACAGCATCCCTCCAGCCATCTTTCATCGACTGTTTAGCTGCATCAACTCCAGCAGATTTTGCCTGGCTCTTCCAATCACCAGGTGATGCATTATTGCCACCTGTTGCACCATTTGATAATAGTTCTCTAGCTTTTCCAATCGCTGCGGTTTTTCCAGCAGATGGAGCATTCGCTATTCCAGATGCTAATGATGTTGCTGCTCCTGAAAATCCTGATACTCCGCGCATGCCCGACATCATCATGGAAGCACCACCAATTACTTCTCCTAATCCCCCATTAATCGAACCAACAAGCATACTGGCAGCTTTAGTAGGAATTGTTACCATACACACTACGTTAAAAAATAATAATCCAAACATTGCTTCAATATATGTTGCTATCCCTGATGGACTTGGTACTCCAGGTACTACCTCAGGTATGCTTTTACTATTTAATACTTCAAAACTTTGGATAACTACACCTAAAATTAAACATGTAACAAATAACCTAATTGCAACACCACCAACGTAACTTAAGTATTTTTGCCAATAACTCTGAGTCCAATTTGACCCTGAAAATCCACATAAAATAAACCCGCCGAAAATTACCACGTAAGCATCTATCATAGTAATCATTAACGCTATTGGAATACTCATTATCAAAACTAATGCAGCAAACAGCAGCATTGCAAAAAGTTGCCCACCTAATGGTGATAATGATGCAGCAGCCATAGCTGTTGCTGGAACTGCATACTCACATTCCAAGAAATTCATTATCGAACTAGGCGAAATTTCCATTCCGGATGAACCACCACTTAGCGTTATTGATACTCCCCCTAACTTGGCTCCTAAATTAGTGAAATAAGTAATAATTCCTAAATAAAAATTAATATCCAAAAATACGTATGCAACCATGTAAGCAGTAAAGATTCTAACCACAAAAAATACGTATAGTTTTTGAATATCAAAAGCTAAGACTTTTTTAAAAGTTAATTGATATAAAAATTCAAGCCCAAAAAATAACCAGAAAATTTTGATTGCATAGGGCAATATTGTTGTAGCCCAAGATGAAGTTATTGTTGCGTATGTATTCAAAATAGTATCAAATCCAGCAGTACCGCCAGGTGAAACAGTGCATGTATTTGCAGCATAGCTGTTAGTCGCCAGTATTGTTACTAAGATAAATAAAATAAGTCTTCTCACAATAACCTAACTACAATAACAGTTATAAACCCGAATGAAATCCATCAAATGCATCCGCAGTACTCGTTTGCTCAAGCTTTTCTTTGGCTAACAATCTTTGTTGCCCTTGAGTTTCTAACATTTGCATTTGTGCAAGAGTGTTTTGTGAAACAGTCATCGTTGCAGCCGATGCTTGCTGCAATGCTATAGTCGCAGCTTTAGGGTTAGTAGCAAATGTAGCCATTATTTGTTGCAATGAAGTAATTGACTGAGATGCCCCAGTAATATTAGACATAGCTAATGAAAACTGCGAGCATAAATCACTATTGACATTTGTTGAATATTGACTTAAAGAGGCTATATCTGATTTGTTGCATAGTGCGCATACTTGTGTTCCAGCACCTTGAACAGATTGCAATCCTTGTAAATTCTTTACCTGGTCATATGCATTCATAGTACTTGTCATTTGACTTAAGTATGTCCCTACCTGTGCACTATATTGCGCTAAGGTGGTTGTATCTGTAGACTGTTGATATATGTCAGTTGTTGGAACGACTGCATAAGCCCAAGCAGTTAAACAATATATCAATACAAATGAGATTATTTTATATTTTATGTTTCCAGTTTTCATATTTATGATTTCTCAAACTGTAGGACAATAAGGTTCAACACCTTGATTGCCAAAAATTATATGCTCAGCCTCATAACGGCACACATCATATGTGCTCCATGCATATGGGTCTGGATCTACAGATAAAATTAATGGGTATGGTTCATTTAACATAGTTAAACTTGCTATATATCCACTGTATAATGAAGCACACAGTGCATTTTGCTCTGGCGTTACAGGCGGTACAACGATACATGTATAATATATATTGGTGCCTTGGCTTATAGTAGAAGCTAGTATAGCTTCATCAACAACCACTTCAGCTAAAGCGTTAATAGCTAATACAGATAATCCAAAACATATAGCTCTTTTCATATCATACCTTTACCGTTAAACATTGCTGTAGCGGACTAGTTTGAATTTGTGTTGCTTCTACAGAGCTATTTGATTGAGCTTGTAATTGTTGGGTCATATTTTCAAAAAATACAACCTTTGTGGCCAATCCAACTACTCCAGCACCTACAATATAAATAATTCCAGTTAAAATCTTAGTTTTCATATTTCTAAACCTTACTGTTTATAATTTTTGTTGTAAATATCAACCTCAACCTGGTCACCACCTACACCTTGAATTAATTTAGCCTGCCCAAAGATTCCATCAATAATCATGTACGGTGAGTAATATGATTGGTTGTACTTCATATCAGCACCTGCATCACTTTGAATCAATACTGTTGGTAAACTCTTGTTGTCTACACCTTGAGGCATCTCAATCCATGTGCGCTTGCCATCGTCAAAAATCCTTATTGGTTTCCAAGATACATCGTCTCCCTTAATTTTATAATTAAAATTAGCTTTAGCTAAGTTCAGTTGTGGCATCTGTTCAGCATGTAAATCAACATCATTTTGTTTGTCTATTTTTTCGTTTATTTTAGCTAACATTTCGTCCGGATACCAAAAAGCTACATTTCTAGTAATTTTGTTTTTACTACCTCCAACAACAATTAGAATATTGTATACTCTTTTATCAGTTGCAATTACTAGATTCGTACTCATTTGCGATAGACTTGGCTTGACCAAAACCTGTTGTGTTTCTTTTCCAGTTGCACTACCTGAAACAGCTACCATATAGCTCAAATTTTGTGGATCTCCGGAAGTAATAGAGGTGAATTTTTCACCTTGTTCTAAAGTAATAATTGTTTCTTGGAACGGCTCACAACTAATAATCGGTTGATTCATATTACTATATGCAAAACGTTCAAACCCATCTGTTTTGATATTGGGTGCCCTACCTGTCTTAGCGTATTTTTTAAACGCTGCTTCAACAGCTTTATCGTTTCCTGTTACTAATTTAAAATTATTAGCAACAGCTTTATCATTCGTTATGTAAAGTGGTGCTGGTTCTTTAATAATTTGTGTTGCTGAAGTTAAATTTTTAGGAGAAGTGTTACTGGAACACGCCATTAACATTAAAACTACACTAGTTAATACCGATACCTTTGACATTAATACTCGACTAATTGCTCTTTCCACTTTTCAATACTCCTTATTTAATCGTAGATTTATTTGTCTTATCTAGTCCAGCTAGAATCTGAGTCCATTGTACAATTTGTTTCACATAATCCTTGGTTTCACTAGGAAGACTAAGCTCTTCAATATCCTTAGCATTAGGATTCTTTTTTAATGCACTTAGTACACATTGATTACCGCAGTTATAAGCAGCAAACGCTAGAGACCAATTACCAAATTGCTGATATGAATCACTTAAAATTTGTATCGCAACATCTGTAGAATTATGAAAGTCAAATCTACCTTGTGAACTTAGTCCATAATCATTTGCAGTAGCTGGCATTAATTGCCATGCACCACCAGCCCCCTTAGGTGAAACAGCATTTTTATTGTATTTAGACTCAACAATCGGTACAATAGCAACTGACGCTGGTACATTTGCTTTCTTTGCTTGGCCAAGTACATAATCTAGTTTGCCCTCACTAGCAGCTTGTTTTAATACCCTCTCTACACTAGAGTTTGATGCCCATTGATCTGATTCCAGATTAGTTGAAACTGTTTTATGGGTAGCTGCGTCACCTTGTCTAATTGCTATTTTTACTTGCGAGGGCTTAATAGCTTGGTCAACACCTTGATTAGATGCAGTAGATGTGCCATATCCTCTATTAGGCTCGATATAAAGTTTGTGAACATCATACTGTACTCCATTAATTTGCGGATTATCCGATGTTCCATACATAGTAGCATTATCATCAGCAAAACAAAGTTGTATAAACAGAAAAAACCAGCATATCTTTTTCATATTAAGTACACTCAAGAATCATTTCTTCCAAATTCTTAGTTACAGCCTGACATCATTCTTACTTTGATTCCCAGTATATGCTGAATTAAAAACAATATCTTTATTAACTTCAACAGTAAATTCAAAGCCTGCACGAATATGTAGTGTAGGTTTAATATTTATGTTTTTCTGTAGTAACATAGTTCCAGTATTCGCAATTTGTGTGCCAACAGATTGCCCTAGCGTCTGTCCTACTCCAGGAGATTGTAAAGCATCAGATTGCTGTGGTTGTGATAGTTGAGCACCGGCTGCAAGTACTGACGTAAATAATGTTGCACCAAAAATTCTCCAGTAATGGTTATCTACCTGGTCACCAAATCCAGCACCAACCGGATCTGCTCCACCTAGTCCAGGTAAATCAAGCCACTTTCCATTCGGGAAATTAACCCGTCTCCAAGCAACTAATAATCTCTCTTGCCCATAAGCCAATGCAGAATCATAAGTTCCAACTAAATTTGAACCCGCAGGGATTAACAATTTACTATGTGTCCGTGAATCATAAACATCACGACTTACATGTCCATAAATTTGCCCAGGTAAGTCTGAATTTATCTCTTGATCTAATTGAGCAGGAATTTTTGTACCCATACTTAATACCAATGCTGCTATTTGGTTTTGAACAGTATTTGACATTATATTTACTGAAGCTTCACTATTTGATTTAACAAAGTTTCGCTTTTCAGCATTCATATTTTGGTCATCATTGGGCAATCCAGAATCTTGAGCAGGAGGAATATTAGCTGCACTAATTCCTAATCCACCAGAACCACCACCTGTATTTGATGAAGACGGAGTAATTTGGTTAGAGCCAAGCGGAGCTTTCATGGCTGCTTTTAATTCCTGTGCTTGAGCTGAATGACTTGGAGTATCAGTACTTATTACCATATTTGCACCAATTGTAGATAAACCTAATACTGGTGCCGAACTTATTGCTGATTTTTTGATGCTAACAATATCGTTTACGTCTGTAAAATTATTCGAGTCATTTTTAGCATAATTCTGATTATCATTTGATGCTATCGCACTATTTTTTTGTGGCTCATCTGTAGTTACCCATATGATAGCTATACCTAGTACTAATCCCATCAAACCAAAAATTAGAATCAGTTTCTTTTTATTAAATCCTGCAGGTATTGGTATTTTTCTAATTTGCATTTTTAACTCGCAATCACGCGATTAATATTAATATCTTTAATTACAATACTCAATGGATTCCAAATTAACTCGTTTGGATCTTTGTATTTAGCCGGCGAACGTATGTAATTAACTGTAGCTTTATATTTACCTGTTTCAGTACCATTTTTATATTCTATCCAATCAATTTGCCATGTATCTTTGTTCACCGGCAGTATAGTAGTTACTTTGATATTTTGATTACCTGTTCCAATTGCAGTATATTCTTCTCTTAACATCGGTGCTAACACATTTTGAAATAGGGTTGCACTCGACATCATCTTTACCCTACTTACATAAGATTTACGTATTTCTAAAGAACTTGGTAACTGCCTCAACGTTACAATAAATAAAGCAAGCTGATTTGCAACCATTCTATTATCAACTTTTAATTCTTGATTAGGTATACCTAATGCCGTGATACCGCCTGAGGCATCCTCTTTAAAAATAAAAGGTACTACATCGGGTAACTGGGATGCATAAATCATCCCGCAAATTGCTACCACCATAGGTATTAGCTCTAACAGAGCAAACATTCTCCACATAGAAGTATTGGCTTTTTCTTTGCCAATAATTTCGTTCCAATCTTTTCTACTATCGAAGTATGGATTCTCTATATCTTTCACGTTAATTGCCTCCTTGCAATAATTTTTGTTGCTCAACATACTTATTATGAACTTCAAGCCAAAATTCAGCTATTTCATCTATTAATCCTGATTGTTTAATCCAGTGATAACCGAACAAGTCTCCATATGTAGCCTTTAACTCACGAATTTGTTCTAACTCTTCTATAGATGGACACTGCAAAAAAACTTTAGCAATATCACCCATATGGAATTGAATTAAACGACTGCCTAAAGAACTTGTAAAATAATAGTCTCTATTAACAACAGAATTGGCAATTAAATCTATCTGAGAAAAATTTAATCCCAAATTTTCGTAGCTCTTTTTTTGCGTACCCCTTGCATTCAAATTAGCCGTGTAAATCTTAGTTTTACAAGTTTGCATTAGTATTTCTGCAATTGCAGAATTTGTAATATCAGATGGTTGTGCAACACCGATTATTAATTGAACATTCAATGCTGCAATTTTTCTTAACCAATCGTCTAAATATTCTCTAAATACTGGATGCTTAAATATTGTCCAACCATCATGAATATAAATAGATACCGGACTACCATCCAGGCTTCTCTCTATCATATGGAATAAATATAGTATCGCAGGAATTAAAGTTGCATCACCTTTACGTGTAATCTGTTCCATCTCAAATACAGTAAAATTATTTAAGGTTAAGCGATTTTTATCCGCATCAAATAAGTAGTTTTGTAACCCATCACCAGACGAAGATATATATGGCTTAATTTGTGCCGCTAATTCCTCATTTTTAGAAGTCATTTGCAAATAAAAATAACTTAATGTTCTTTGTTCTTTTTGCGCTTCTTTTCTGATAATTTGTAATACTTCATTTATTATAGAAATATGCACAGGCTTTACATCAAAACCATTGATAACACATATTTCAGCAAGCCAATCAACTGCAAATGTAAAATCTTCCTGAGTATCCAAAAATGCTAAAGGTTGGAATGAAATTGAATTTTCTCCATAACCAATATCATAATGAACACTACTTTGTATGCCATAAGTTAAAGCAATACTCGCATGATTACTATCAAAAATATATACCTTTGCATTCTTATGGCGACACTGTTGCGCTGCTAAGAAATTCATAACTATTTGATTATTTGTACCAATTACTAGCGCATGACCATCATCACCTACATGCATACAACCTCTAAATGGTGTACCACCTGCGGTAGATGCATAAAACAATACTGAATCCGTATTTAATTGCTTATAGTATTTATTAGGGTTATATTTATATCCAGACCACACTGAGGTGGTTGGCATTAAATCAGATAGATTATACGAACTCATAACCCATTTACGGACATTAGGTCTTACCATTGCTGGTACAGCACCAAGGTATGCTTCAAAGCAGTGAGCTTCTTCAACTTTTGCTTTTAATCCACAGTTATTAATTACACCTTCAACTATTTTTACTTTTTCTTTTAATAGTTCTTCATCCTCATCAAGAATAACAACACAAGATGTATATTTCCCATATCTATAATTACTCATTTCAATTGCTGATTTCGCTTCCTCTGCTTCATCTGCGTATCGCACAGACGACCTATCAATTTTACTGCTCCCCCCACCATGACCTTTAGCTAGTACTGATGCAGCAGATTCACGTTTTTGATAATGCAAATCAGATATCTTCTTAAGTACCTTCATAGCATCCGGAACTGATAAAAATATGTATCTAGTTGACCATCTATATTCAAAACCTAAATTATTTAATCCCTTTAATAACGCTGGATAGGTTTCTAATGGGAATTGCTCACCCATAGAGATTACACGTATATGCTTTTTACCTACTACAGGATGAAAGCCAGTAGTAATATCTTGATTAGCTAACATAAAGCGTAAGTCAGTCCAATGTCTTTGTGGTGCTTTGAAATTTGTATGGATGCCATTTATACAATAAAATAGGTGCGATAAAATCTCATCATCGCTCATCTTTGATATTTTAAATTGCGAACTAGTAAGAACTTCTAGTACGCTACTAAGAACATCTTTAAATTTTTCTAAATAAATCGTGTAGTCAAATTTAATTTTTTTATGCTCTTCATCTTTAGTCAGAAAAAATGCTCCAACTTTAGATACTGTATCGCCAGGAGGTAAATAAGTAAACGTAAGTACATACTCATTTTCGTAATGCTTACTTTCACGGTTATATTCCATTCTTCTTTCGTGATCAATGCTATATGTAGTAGCATCTTTAAAATAACATTTATCTTCAGAAATATAGCCAGCGCTTTCTTTTCTAACATTATCAAGGTGCATTGACCAACCAGTATCTAATGGAAGTAACGCATTATGAATAATAGTACCCAGATAATTTAATGTTTCTTCTGTAGCAGCATCTAGGTCATCACCTCGATACCAAAATAAAGTCATAAAACTGCCATCAGTATTTAATATGATCCCTTCATCCACAAACCTTGAATACAGTAATAAATCCGATACGCCATACTCTTTTGCAGTAAATCTATCTAGAATTACTAGTCGCTTTACATCAAACATCAAGTTTTTAGTAAAATTTACTAACCCTTTTATCATTACCTATTTCCTAGAAATTTCTTGGCCTGTCTTTTTTACCTGGATAAAGTGCATTACTTGGATAAAAATCCTGATATGATTTATACCGCCATAATATTTGAAAAGAAAATGGATCACGCGAATTTACTAATGCCATTATTCCAACCATTATAAAAAAATATGCGACTCCACCAATCTTGACCCACAATCCACCCTGCATAACCAATAATGCCGAGCTAAATAAAACCACCATAAATGGAGCTCTTTCGCATCCCATATACATTATTGGTTTCCAAAGTGATCTATATAATGGAACTCTACGCATTAGAATACAAAACCTTCTGTAAAGCTAGTACTAAACCATCCCCAAGCAGCACCAATAAACCCTATACAAAGTACTGAATAACAAATAATGGTTGCTGTCTGCCCTTGTGCTTTTCCAAACCCAATTAAAGCACCAGCCACAATAACTGACAAAATCCCACCCCATTTTGCAAATACCTTTATTCCCTGCTCAAATGCAGTTGCTTGTTTATCCAAGTCCGCCACACCAGTTGAATCAGCAGCATGCGCAGTACCCATAAAAAGCAACATTATTATTGCGACAAAAAAGAATGCTTTGCAATATTCCATAACAATGATTTTAGTGCGGTGGTTAATTAAGTTTTGCATAGTTTCTTCCTTTAAAAATTTATAGTTGAACCTTTATTCTTACAAAGTTTTATTCAAGATCATTATATTTATTTAACTGTTGTTCTATTGCAATATACTAGTAACTTTAAATATCCAATCTACTTGACCACTTATTTATCTATTATTTGCTTTTACTTTATCTTTCAAGTACTTATATCTAGACATAGCAACTCTAATCGATCCTGATTTATAATTTTTATCTACCATTTTTAAACTTGTATTGCAATATTTTGCTATTTTCCATAAGAGTGTATTTTTGCAGAATGTAACTTTAGGATGTTTGCTGTGATAGCTAAATTGAATTCAACATTTTTTGAAGTAATAATTGTTATTTATAGCGTTTACAAAAAATATTATTTTAGATTACACTTAGACAGAAAATGACTAATAATTACAGCAACACGCAATTTATATATTAAGAATAATTAATAAGTTGGGGGGAGAGTATTAGAAATTGAAAAAATCATTGAAATTAGTTATATATCCCTAATTGATTGTTATGACAATTCATCAATTAAACATTGATATTTTTATGTGGTTACGAATGCATAGCTATATCTAACGAGATTCCCAACATATTTAGGATATATTTTTCAAAACTATAATTATAAGTTTTACCATTACTTACCGCAAAAACACTTAAATATAATCTTTTATCGACAGTAGAAAATTTGGACAAATTTGAACCGTGTTTCATAAGTATCAAGTCTGAGTATCTAATATATTGTTGCTGTTCAGAATCTGATAACATGCTCCATTCGTGTTCAATTGCAGATCTTGCAGCGTTCTCTTGATCTTTTATTAAATTTTTATGATCTAATTCTTGTTTTTTAGCTTTCTTTTGCTCTATTTCTTTTGATTTTTTTATATTAGCTTTCTTTATTTCTACATTAGCCCACCCTTTAGTAAGAGTATCTGCTAAATATTTATCAAGATTTGTTTTAGCGTTACGCTTTGCATAAATTATGCAAGCTTCAACATAATCACATCCTTTTTCATTCTGATATTTTATTATTAAATCTTTAGTATTTTTTGATAATTCATTATTAATTTCTTCATATACATCATAATTTGAATAATCAGTAGTTATGTCGTCTGTCGTAACTTTATATTGTAACTTTTCAAATTTATTTTTTAATTCAAAATTAAATTCTAATTTATCCACACTTCTGCCCAATTTTTTTTCATTATAACTCACAGTTAAATCAGTTACTTTATTAATCTGATCAACAGATGGATCAATAACTCTTTTTCTAAAATCTTTATATTGTGGATATTTATTTGAAATACCAAATTGTTCTTTTAGTTCATATATCGTAAATACACGTGTTTTTATTGTTTTATATTGATACAATAATTTATATAATTTTATTGCATACGGAGTCGACATAGATAATAAGTAATTAAGTTCAAATTCAGTAAAATTCTTATTTACATTTATAAAATAGCTTAATATTTCATAATTAAAATCAAATCTAAACTGACCATTACTATATTTTGCAACTGGAATTATTGTGATATATTCAAAATTAACAACCTCACAAGCACTATTGTATTGTTTATTAATTAATCTTTTCTTTGTAATCTCATCAGCCAATCTATCTGCATCTGCAGCTACCCGAGAAACGCTAGTCCTTAATATTTTTGCTAACTGCGTTGGAGTAAATAAATAAGATTTATGCATTTTGAAATCAATTTTTTCTTGATCAACTCTTTTACAATCAGCAATCATATATTCAACCAACTTTAACTCATGTAATGTAAATTCAGTAGCATACGGACTAGAGACAAACTGATTATGCTGCCTGACACTAGTATTAGCCATTTCATTCATAATATTTTCCAACTCAAAATAGGACAATTTGATAACAATACTACTACTCTACTTATAATAAAAATAAGATAAGAGCACTATTTTAACATTATTTATTATCAATCCGTCCCTTTTTATTATCAATCCGTCCTTTTTCGTTATCAATCCGTCCCTTTTTATTATCAATCCGTCCCTTTTTATTATCAATCCGTCCTTTTTCGTTAAAAATTATCATTACAATTCAACAAGTTATATATTATTAAAATACAACAAATAAAATAAAACTATTAAAATACAACAACGTTATACTCCAAGTTGTAGTTTGTTTTATTATAAATTAGTTTAGGTATATGGTAAATGAATCCAGTTTTTAATAATTTTCTAAATAACTTGCTTCTAGAAGTTGCATCAAATTGTAATAATAATTTTTTTATAATATACCTTATACTTGAATTTTTAATAAAAGTATATTGATTAATAAACAATTCAATTTCTTTATCTTGTAAATATCCATTTAATATTGCAAAAATTACTAATTGTTCATCAACAGAATAAGAATCTATTAAAATATCTATATTATTTTTAGTATTAATTTTAAAAAATTCAAAAATTGATGAGATTTGAGGTTTATTATTTAAATTTTTATATTCTACATCAATCATATAGTAGTCCTATAACTAAAATCTAATTATAAATTGTTACAATTTAAATAGTATGTAAAACCCTTATTTCATCCAATGAATTAATTATTTGTATAGTTTATGATTTTTCACCCACAATGGTATATTATCATAACATATACATTTATGCAAATCTTTTTTTGATTAATTATCTTGTTCATGATAAAATCATTTAATTAAAATGTATTTTGAATTAAAATAACATGTCAGAACAAGAAATAAGTATCGTCAATAATATCGCAAATAAATTGGAATTTATTTTATATAAAGATAAATTAACAGTTTTAGCCTTATCCAGATTATTAAAAATAGATAAACAGCTCCTATATAGAATAATAAAACGAGAACATATTCCAAACATGTCATTTTTAGAAGTAATTGCTAATTATTTAAACTGTACAGTTATTGAACTTATAGATAAAAAATTTTTTTTGGATGTAAATGTTTTTAATAATAATTCCAATATTCAAGAAAAATATAGAATATACTTTTATGATGAAAATTTTATGCACTTAACGGATAATGAATTTTTTGGAATTATAGAAGATAAAGTTATAAAAATATTCTACAAAATTGATAAAATTTCAAATGATGGACACTATTTACTGCTAGAAGATGATAATAAGCTAAAAGAAATAAATATTATTAGTGTAGGTACTAATTTAATAATTGCTTTAGTTAATAATGAAGAAATTCGCTTATCACCAAATAAAGTATTAGTTTCAGCAAGATTATATAAAACACTGTCTATTATTCAATCTGAAGAATACGCAGTAAAGAACTAAAAGAATTTGATAATATCTTACATTTTATTAAGGTAGCTGTATGAATAATATTTCAGAAGAGGTTTATCTATTTAACTTTCCTTTAAATATTATGGCTGTTGACGATGATACTGATTATTTAGAATTACTACACCACAACTTGGCAGATATGACTTTAACTACATGTAATTCTACGACTGAGGCTATGAAAATTTTAGATCCAATAAATATAAATACAAAAAATTTTTTGGAAACAAATTTTAGTGGAATCCACGATTTAAACTATAAAAATATTGAAGATTTTGTCAAAAATTTTGGAAGTAAGCATGGAATACTAATCTCAGATTATAATATGCCAAACATTAATGGGATTGAATTCTTAAGTAAATATAGTAATACAGATTTAATAAAAATATTATTGACTAATGTGTATACAAATAATGAGGCCGTTTATGCACTAAATAAAAAACTCATTCATTATTACCTACCCAAAGAAGACGTTAGTAGCTTAGAAAACGTTATAAAAGAACATCAAAAGTTACTATTTAAAAATATAACTAAAAATATTTTGAGCTTTTTGGATATGGATAATTTAAGCTTTCTTTCTGACAAAGCATACTCTTATATTTTAAATACGATTTGCCAAAAACATAACATCATAAAATATTATATTTTAAATAGTAATGGTAGCTATTATTTAGAGAATAAAGAAGAAAAATTTATCTTTTCAATATACAGTCCAACGGATTTAATTGAAATTGCCAAAGAAGTTTCAAAAAAGGAAAATAATAACGTACGTCAAGGTAATCTAATTCCTTCATATTTCTATAATGAAACTACTACATGTAAACTAATAGCAGCAGAAAAATATGGTAATTATAGCTATTGCATTGAAAAATTGGCTTAATTAGTAAAGGTTAAAGATGAATATTTTAATTACTGGTATCACATCTGGAATAGGGTTAGCATTAGTAAAAGAATTTTTTGATTGTGGTCATACTATAATTGGATGTAGTAGAGATGTAACTAAATTAAACCACTTAGATTGTTTACAGCAATCAAACAATCATTTTATAAGTCAAGTAGATGTAAGTAATGATAGTATGGTCAAACAATGGTCTGAGAATGTCTATATGAAATACGATAAGATTGATCTTATTATTAATAATGCAGGTACTAAAAGTAAATTATTACCAACTTGGCAAATATCTACGGAGGATTTTGAACAGGCTATCAAAACAAATGTTTTTGGAATAGCAAGTGTTATTCGATACTTTGTACCAGAAATGGTTAAAAATAATTCTGGAATTATCATTAATATGACTTCAGAATGGGGCAAGTATGCTGATGCATATGTTAGCTCTTATTGTGCATCCAAATTCGCAGTAGAAGCGTTAACCCAATCATTAGCTAAAGAACTTCCTCAAAATATGGCATCAATAGCGCTGAATCCATTTTTTGTAAAGACACAATTATTAGAAGCCTGTAAAGAGCTATTTCTACCTGGTGAATATGAATTAAGTATCACACCTGACGAATGGGCTAAATTCTCAGTCCCAAAAATATTAGCTCTAGACAATACATATAATGGAAAATCCGTAACTTTCCACCCACTTGCTCCTTCTATCTAAGAAAGCACGCCATGCAAGAAATAAGTACGATTTTTTGGGATTTAGATGGTACTTTAATTGATACTAATGAACTGTATGATCAAGCAATTAAATATGCATGTGACCAAGCTAATTGTACTATGCTCAATAAAATAAATGATTTGCCTAATGGACAAACTTTAATAGCAGATTTTAGTTTTTTAACTGGCTTATCAATTAATAATAATTTTAAGCTATTAAATCAACTAAAAAAGTTAGCTATTTTATATTATAAAACCAATTTCAGCAATAATTTACTAATAAAAAATAGCGTGGATTTATTTAATTACTTTCATCAATTAGGTCTAGATCAAAGTATCATTTCCAATTCAAATCAAGAGTTATGTGACTTTACTACTGAAATAATTGGAATTAAAGATAAGTGTCGCTATTGTTTTGGAATAGAAAGTGTTGAATCCGGTAAACCAAATCCGGAACTATATATTCAAGCTTTGCAATCACATAAAGTATTACATTCACAATGCTTGGTTTTTGAAGATAGTATTAATGGTGTAAACGCTGCAAAAGCAGCACATATAGCAGTAGTTAGCATCAATGCAGAAGCTAAAGAAGCAAACCCAGACTATATTTGGAATATTAATATTGAATCGTATTCAATATTGTTTAATAAATTATCCAAAATATATAAATTCACTAATTTATCCACAATTAAAGTTAACTAAAATGAAAATTTCACGGTATATTTTACCAATTTATAGTTTAGCAGTTTTTTGTATAATATTACTCCTATATAAATTTATAAATATCAATATTATTCGACAAATACAGTACACATCATTTGCTATTGATATTATAAATTTGTCGTTATCATTAGTTGCTTATTTTGCAATAAAAAAATCTTCACAAGAAAAACTTATTCTTTTACCAATTAGCTTAATTTTACTATTTTTAATGGATATGTCCTATGTCCTGGTCTTTTATGTTAATTTTAATGATTTTTTAATATTTGAAACTCTCAATTTTTCATGGTACATCTCAGCAATTACAGGGATAACATTATTATTGACTCTATATATTTATGAACTAAAAGAAATTAAACTAATAATTTTTACATTTATAGCTGTAACGGCTATAATCATTATGTTTTTTGCTCCAACATATTTCAGGTATTTATCTTATCCATATTATTCTATTGATTTAACCGCTACTTTTACATTGTTTTATTTGTCTATACTCGTGATTATTACAATAAAAAACAAATCTATCTTGCTAGGATTTAGCGGATTTTGTTTTGGCATGATTGGCAATTTTATTATGACTGAGTGCTATTTAAATAATAAAATTAGTAATTTAATATATGGGGAAATTATGTGGCTAGTATTTGTATTGCTAGTCTCATTCTCATTAGTCAATATTATTAAATTTAAATGCTACAATCCCAGCGATTGGTTCTTTAATAGTAAGTCTGTAAGAAATAAACAAGCGTTTATCATTTTCCATGTTTCAATACTTGGATATATATTAGCCTGTGTTTTTATGAAAGAGTTTAAAATTATAGTTGAAAATAATTTTGTCTTTATTCCAGCTATGGGAATGATATATTCCTTAATTGCAGCTATATTATCTGTTATTTTAGGAAATCAGGCTGAAAAACCTTTTCTAGCAATGAAAGAAAATATATATGCAATACTTAATAATCAAGCTACAGAAAATGAATTTAAATTAATTGAATTTAAAGAGCTTCAAGATTATCTTACCGAAACATATGAATATATTACCTATTTCCAAAAACATGTAGTTTCTTTAGCTACAAGAGTTGCGCATGATATAAAATCACCTATCTTAATAATGGAGAATTTAATTAAGAACTGGTCCAATCCCAAAACTGACCAAAATATTGACTTTGAAAAACAACAAATTATTAAACAAATTAATCGAATAAACTATATTTCAAGAACCATGTTAGAAGAACATAAAGATTTTGATGCTAAATTTTACGGTATTCAATGCATGTTTAACATTGCTAATGATGTTATTGCTGATAAACAGATTGAATGGTCTGCTGATTTACAAATAATTGATTTAAATTATAAAGCTACTAATGTTATTTGGTTAAGCAGTGAGCAAGCAAAAATTAAGAGTATATTATCAAACATTCTAAATAATGCTTATGAAGCAAGTACCAGAAAAAATGAAGCTATAAATTTTACTATTGATACAGATGAAACTTATATATTAATCACAATTCAAGATTATGGATGTGGTATTCCGGATAATGAAATTAATAATATATTAAATGGAAAATCTCTTAAACCACAAGGTAATGGAATTGGTCTTTCAACTGCAAAAAAATTTATAGGAAGCATAAATGGGAAGTTAAATATTACATCTGTAATTAATCAAGGAACAATTATTAGTATAAAGCTGCCAATATTATTATTTGCTGAACAATATGCAAAAACCATCAATATTGAAACCCAAAATGTCATAGTAGTGGATGATAGTACAAATATTATAAATATGTGGCAAGGATATTTTTTATTCAATAACCCAAATATCAATGTAAAATATTTTGTAAATTTTTCTTCATTAGTAAATCATTTAACCAATGAAGATGATATTAATGAAATAACATTCTTATTAGACTATAGTATCTTCGGTGAAAAATTAACTGGCTTAGAAATAATAAAAAAATTTAATCCATTAAATGCGTATTTAATAACAGATTACGCTGAAGATATAAAATTACAAGATGAAATTGGCTCTCTAAATATTAAGCTAATTCCTAAGTCAATGCTGCAAATTATGTTAAAAAACAAAACATCATAATACTACAGTTAGTAAATTATTTTTAATGAATAACAAAATTAGCATATGGTATGGTATCGTATCGTACTGTATAGTATAGTATAGTATAGTATAGTATAGTATAGTATAGTATAGTATAGTATAGTATAGTATAGTAT
>JAUPUP010000187.1 GCA_030917485.1 Pseudomonadota bacterium | reverse complement strand
TTTACTCCCGGAGGATGGGTTTTCCGCATAATATACCCCTATTAAAAACATAGCAATGTTGTTGCTAATTTTACACCAAAAACTCTCTTAAGTGGTGGTCTAGTTTTCGGGGGTCATTATACCAGATAAGCCTTTTACCATTGGAATAGATGGCGGTTATGTTCGGGGTTTGGATCATAAAAAGACTAATTGTCAACTCTCATTACCAGTTCAAGCAAGTGTTTCAAATTTTAGTTTACTTTAGCTTAAATAAATATTTTATGTTCTTAAATTTCTTACCCAGGTGATACCGATGCTTCACCTTTTTTAATCACATCCTGAGCGGTTCGCAATTGAATAGTTCAGCATAAAATATAACCTATGTGATAAAATGCTTATTATTATGCAACCAATAAAAAGTATATGAATACAATCAATTAAATTATAATAAAGCAATAAAAAATGTTCGAATATTTAAGCCCTACAAACGACATCGCCTTTAAAAAGATTTTTGGCGAAACTAAAAATAAAGACATACTAATTCATTTTCTTAATGATGTACTCCACAAACAAGGTAAAAGCGCCATTATTGATGTAGCTATTACTAATCCAACCCAATTACCTGAAATTGCAGGAAGTAAAGAAAGTATTCTTGATGTATTGTGCACTGATAATAATGGTATTCAATACATTGTCGAAATGCAAGTAGCAGGACAAAAAGGTTTTGAGAAACGGGCGCAGTATTATGCAGCTAAAGCATATAGCAGACAAGCCAAAGAAGGGTATGGGTATGAAAATCTAAAAGAAGTGATTTTTTTGGCAATACTTGATTTTAAAATGTTTCCTGATAAAGAATATCATCGTTCAACTCATTCAATTTTAGATACTGTAACTTATGCTCATGATTTGAAGGATTTTTCATTTACTTTTATTGAGCTGCCTAAATTTACCAAAACCAACCCGGAAGAATTACTAACCTATGAAGATAAATGGTGCTACTTCTTTAAACATGCAAGTGAACCAGACAATATGCGTAACTTTTTGGCATCAATTACCGACGAGAGTAAAGTAATTGAGCGGGCATACAATATACTTGAAGCACACAATTGGACTGAAGAAGAACTGTTGCAATACGAGCGTATGGAAAAAATCAATATGGATGCTAAAGCTCGTATGGCATATGCGATTGAGCAAGCTGAAGCTATAGGTACATCTAAAGGAATGGCTAAAGGAATGGCTAAAGGAATGGCTAAAGGAATGGCTAAAGGAATTGAAATAGGCACATCTCAAGGAATTGAAATAGGCAAGTCTCAAGGAATCGAAATAGGCAAGTCTCAAGGAATCGAAATAGGTAAGTCTCAAGGAATCGAAGTAGGCAAGTCTCAAGGAATCGAAATTACCCAACTTAATATAGCCATACGCTTGAAACAATCTGGAATGTCTAATGAAGAAATATCCTCCCACACTGGATTAACATTATCTCAAATTGATAAATTATAACTAATTTTAAATGGAGTATAAACGGTGTGGATTAAATATCTTGCATATGGAGTATTTATTACTAGTATTTTTTCTTTATGGATTCCCGTAAAAAGCAAAGTCAAACCGTGGGTAATACTTTTTGGTCTTTCATTGATCTTAGCTTTTGTGAGTCATATTGCTAACCTAATTGCAATCTTATCAATTTTACTGTTTTATGCCTTGGTAGCCATGTACAACAAATGCTCATCTAAGTTAAAAAACTTATTGTGGGTCGTGGCTTTTTTTCTCGGCTTAGCATTAGAACTACATCTCATCCCTGGATTTAAAAACTTACTAATCTGGAATAAAATACAATTCACACCAGATGCAATTCCATTTACTCTATACTTAAATTTTGATAAAACAATTGTTGGTTTAATCATTTTAGGGTTAACCTTAAACTTAGCTAGTACGCCTATTGAATGGAAAGCTTTACTTAAGCAAGCAGCACTTAAATTACCTATAATCATATTCATGATTTTGATTTTAAGTATAGTCTTTGATTACACTAAGTTTGAACCAAAGCTTCCACATGACCTCTGGATATGGGTAATTAGTAATTTATTATTTACATGTGTAGCTGAGGAGGGATTATTTCGTGGTTTCTTTCAGGAACCCTTAAGCCAGCTAAAATACAAATGCTCCAATTATGTCGCTATATTAGCACCCACTACATTTTTTGGTATTATTCATTATCCGGGAGGAATCAAATATGTGATTTTAGCCACTGTAGCTGGAGCTTTATATGGTTGGGTATACAAAATTACCAAACGTATTGAAGCCAGCATACTTACTCATTTTTTTCTAAACCTAACACATATTTTATTATTTACTTACCCGGCATTATTAAACTGAAAAACTGTTAATTAATACCACCATATAATCAACCAAATCATCTTTTAGGCGTGGACGAGTTAATAGATTAACCGTTACTTTGCAACGGTATCTGCCGAGATTTGATCTAATACAGTGAGCTTGATAAGAGGGGGCAATAACTCAAAATGAGATTCAAGATAAGCTAAATCTTGAGATTTAATTACTACATAACACGGCTGCTTTAGCTTAGATAGCTCTTGAATGTTCTTAATTTTTATATATGAACTACGACTATAAAATTCCAAAGTTAGTGAATCTACGTTATAATCAACTACCAAATGCTTTGGCTGCTGATTAATATAGACTGCCGCTTGATAGCCTAAATCGTATCTTGCAGTTATTTCAGTTAGCTGCATTATAAATAAAAAAGCCAAATAATTGAGTATATATCTAAAAGATATATTTATTCCTTAGCGTATGATAATTTCCTAATTCTCGCGTGACCCCTATAAGGATACAAAAATTGTATGCTCTAAATATTAGATATCCCACAGCAAAATCCTTTGTGCGGGATATCTAAAAATAAGATTATTAAGGTTAACTAACTAGTTATAGTTTACTTGATTAAATCTGATAACTAAACGATCTCCTTTTTTAATCCCACGCGTCGGAACACAAATGGACGGGCTGGTGGTTTGATCTAAAACAAAGCTGCCTCTATTTTCTTCATATTCTTTCTCATTGGCATAAATTGCTTTCCAATGGATTTGACAGTTTACTCCATCATTAGTGTATATTCCGCTTATCAACGCATTGCGGGGTATCAATACTTGATAGCCATCGGTATCATAAATATTATCAATTACTCTATACGACCCCTTCTTTTCAATTATTTCAGCACCGTGTGGTGCGTCATATTTATCTTGGGAAACCACAGAAATAACAGTATTTCCTGGTATGGATTGTACATTCTGGGTCATTCTCTGGGGAGTTGGAGTGTTATCAGTACCGCACGAAGCTAACCCAATAATTAATAAACTGATTATAGGTAAGTTTTTCATATTAATATATCCTTAAAAAATATTTTAAATTTAAACAAGAGTATTTTCGTTATTATAACGCTGCTTAGAGCCACCGTAATAAGCACCTGTCATACAAGACAAGGCGCTTAATAAGAATACGGCAAATATTGCTATGGATGTTTTGCCTGTGCTGTCCATAGCATCTTGTGCGGTTTTCTCAATTTTATCAGTTTTATTGCCTGCATCCGAAATATCTTTTGAATATTCAACAGCAGTACTAACATACTGTGGATTTATATTTTTCAAGCTGGTTTTGATTATATTTGATGCTCCTCCAAGCATAGATCCTGCTACCGCACTTGCGATCATTATACTTAGCAATGTAGATAACCCCCAGATTAAAAAACCATGTATTGCCCTTGTTTTAGCACATGAGATATTAGAGGATGTGACTCCTATTAAACCTGCTAATCCCATAGCTAAACAACTGCTTGCTATTAGCCATATGATTGATCCAATTCCAGCTTTAAGTAAACTGCCACTAGACATTTCAACAGTTGATAAACCAAGCCCAATACCAAGAAAATTAAGCATAAATTCAGTACTGAGTCCAATAACGGTGCCGGCTATAACTACCCCCCAAACTATATATGAGCAATTACTTTGTTCAATATTTAAATTGTCCATAGCATTTCCTTTCAAAATGTTAATTATAAACTTAGAGATATACTGGATAATATATACTCTAAAGCACGATGACAGTGTTATCAGGATAAACTGTACCATGATATCAGAAATTTAGCTACTATAGATATTAAGGTTAAAGCTAAGTTGAAATTTATTGGGGAAAATTTTCTGGCAGCAGTAAAATCGCTGGAAAGAGCAGGGCAGGCCTATGGATATGCAGCAATATCAATTCACAAAATTTAGTCTAATCTTTAAACTTTAAACATTAATGGCTATGCCTAATAAATTTAGCGACTTATGACACCATTATTGTAACCCATTTAGTAATTGAAATGCAATTTTTTGTTAGGCTGAAATTTGTTAAAAGCTATTTAGGAGCAAAATCATGTTTGAACAATTATTTAAACGTCAAATATCAATAGGCACGTTAGCGCACCACTACTTGAAGAAGTGGGGAGAGTGTTTATATCATTGGTTATACATCAATTCCCTATTATTAGTATAATAGGGAATTAATAATCGGGGTGATATTTTGCCATACATTGTGGCTGAATTTTTCAAGCACAGAATAAGGTTTTTGTTTGATGATGTAGATAAGCATATTAGTGTCAAGCATTAATTTAATCATAGCTCCTCCCTTTCCATGAATTGCATTTTTTCTCGTTCAGGAAAGTCTGGATTGTAGCAAATGTTAAATATTTCTTCCCAGTCTTTTATATCTTTTTCTATTATAATTTGGTTGTTTTTACGAAATATTTTAAAATTATCTCCTTGAAAAAATTCTGCTAATTCACGTGGTATTCTAACTGCTAAAGAATTACCAGATTTAAATTTTTTAGTATGCATGATATATTACCCCTTAAACAATTAATTTGTGAGTATTTAAATCTTCCTCTTTCTTTTTTTATAATTTATTGATGGTGTTTTTATTTTGTTATTACTAATATGTTTAATTTTACTGGGACAAGCTAATGAGATAGTTAAAATAATAGCTAAATAGTTCCATAGAAAAAATCTAGCAGTTGGAACACCTAATACTAAATATAAACTTAAAAACTGTAGTAAAGATGACGATATAACGATAACAGCAAATTTATTAGCATTTCTTAGTATTGTGTATAATAAGGCAATTATAGTTCCCAATAATAAAAATATGCCGTTGAATTTGGCTAAATCATTCCTCTCCTCAATAGCAATTTTAGCTAAGCTTAGTTGGACAATACTATTATTATTCACGCTAGAATCTAAAGGTGTCCACCACCATTGGTTAAATAAGATATTATATAAAAATATCGCTCTATATTTTATATAATCATATGGATAAGAAGTTACGGTTTTAATCCATGATTTTCTAACTTTATCATAATATTGTTGGGTAGTATTTTCACTATCATAAATTAATACGGCTGGATTTTGAAGTCCACTCCAATTTTGCAGAAATAAAGGTTCATAATTTTTATAATTAATAAAGAATTGATTACACATAATTTCACGTCTATCTGAACTAATAAAAAACTCATCAGGTATTACTTCATTTCCTGAAGAGCACTCAATATTAGCCATGTCGTTATACATTACTAAAATTGAAGAGTAAGAATGCTTGGCTTTAAAAATGTCAAAAGTAATAATGTTATGTAAGGCAATAATAAAAATGGATAACACGATAGAAGATATTAAAGACAAAGAATAAGCAGGAAATTTACTTAAATTAAAGTTATAATACTTAGCCGTTATCTTAGATATAATTGAATAAGCAGCATAAAACAACATTGGTAAAGTTGCAAAAACACCATTATATTTAAACCCTATTGCCATAAATATTGAAATACTAAATAGTATCCACAAAAATATTGATTGCACAACATTTTTAGGTTTTTGTAAAAGTATTAACGCACATAAAGATAAAACTAAAAAACCTGTATATGGTACATCTTTTAAAGAAATTATTATTTGGGTAAAATATAGCGGATAAAAACTAAAAATAATTAGCAAATCATTTTGCCATTTTTTATTTTCTTTAAAAAAACAATAACTTAAATAAATAAGCCCACAATAATAGACTGCCATATTAACGATAAACTCAGACCATCTTACCTTAAATATATGCCACCATATAGTATATATTGGGGGTTGCCAATCAGAATAATTTCCAATCGTAAAATAGTGATAAAGTGCGTCTGTATCATCTTGATGTACACCAGGAAAAAATACTGTTACTGAAAAAAGAAATAAAAAAATCATAAACAAGTATGATGGAATCTTTAATCCTCTAGTACTGATAAAATATATGCTAAAAAATGCAATGAAGAAAATTAGGCTCATTATTAAAAATACCCTTGCTATAAAACATTCCTACTATTGGAAACTATTAATTAACTTTAAAACTTAGGTTCGTAATTGACAAAAACTACTACGCTGTTTTATTCTCTGATAAAACGCTGCCGTATATGGATATTGATCTTGTAATACTTCAATTTTTATATTTAATCGTCCGAAACGAAATAATCTTACACTGCAAACTGTGTCTGCCATTGTATACTTTGTTCCAAAAATAAAATCAGACTGGATAGTGGATAACCTTTTTTCTATGTCTAATAAGGCATCAATAATCGCGGCATTAGCCAATTGGATTTCTTTGGGGGTGAATTTTCCTTGTGCTGCTTTTGCCAAGAATTCACCTCTAATTTTATTTGG
>JAUPUP010000186.1 GCA_030917485.1 Pseudomonadota bacterium | reverse complement strand
GCAAACTCATGTATCAACTAATCAACTGTAGACACAATTAAATGCACAACAATCAAACAACTACCCACATATGGATTAATTGCTTGACAAACTGCTGGTCCAAAGGTAAAATTGCGCACATAGTGATTATCCATCACATCAAAATGAATATAATCAGCTCCTGCAGCCACAACACTTGCGACCTCTTCACCAAGACGCGCAAAATCAGCAGATAAAATACTTGGAGCTATTACATATTGCGAATTTATATTTTTACCCATGCTATACCTTTGTTTTTCAAACCTAAAATCATAATCTGGTAACTATTTAGTGGTTTTAGCTACGGCAGTTTGAGTGGGAAGTGGTTTTCCAACTAAAATATTTAATGCCCATTGCAACTGAAAATCATTAGCTAAATCTACAATTGCCACATCTGGTTTAACCACTTTGGGTTGATTTAAACGTTGTTGGTCAAAGCGTGCCTTCAACTCAGCGGTAGTACTAATTTGTTTTGGCGGCATAATGATAGGCGTATTATCCTTATCTTTAGTAACTTGAACTGTATTAGTTGGATTATCTAAATGATGATCAAGATTGGCTTCAGATAAATCCCAACTATCATATAGATCACTATATTCACTCTTCACTATAATATCTGGCTTAATACCCTTAGCCTGAATCGAACGCCCCGCTGGAGTATAATATAACGCTGTGGTTAATTTAACTGCTGTATCCTCTGACAGCGGTATCACAGTTTGCACTGATCCCTTACCAAAAGTTTTAGTACCAACAATTTTGCCACGTTTATAATCTTGTAATGCGCCAGATACAATTTCTGCTGCAGAGGCGGTTCCCTGGTTCACCAATATTACCATAGGCAAAGTTTTAAATATCACAGGCACTTGAGTTAAAATATCTGTTTTTACCTCATCAGTTAAATAATCTTCTGGTCTTACATAAAATTTTTGTTTAGCATTAGGCGCTCTGCCACTAGTATAAACCACCAAACTATTATTTGGCACAAAAGCTCCAACTGTACCCACTGCAGATTGTAGAATTCCGCCCGGATCATCACGCAAATCAAGAACTAAACCTTTTAGATTATGATTGCTAGCATATAAAGCTTTTAAGGCAGTAACCAGATTGCTTACAGTATCCGACTGAAAATTGGTAATTTTGATATAAGCATAATTTGGAGCAAGCATAGTATACTTGATACTCTTGACTTCAATAATTGCTCTAGAAATGGTAAATACTATTGGTTTTAACTCATTTTTTCTTGAAATGGTAAGGCTAACCTTAGTACCAGGCTTACCGCGCATTTTTTTAACTGCGTCATCCAGACTCATGTCGGATACTGAATCACCATTAATTTTTATAATGACGTCTCCGCTTTTTATTCCCGCTTTAAATGCTGGAGTACCATCAATCGGGGCAATAATTTTAATGCCACCCCCATCCTTATCCCTGCTTACCTCAATTCCTAAACCAGCAAAAGTTCCAGAAGTCATTTCACTCAACTGGCGGTAACTGTCTTTATCTAAATAGGTAGAATGAGGGTCTAAATTAGATAACATGCCCTCAATTGCGCCTTTAATTAATTTAGTATCAGTAACGCTTTCTACATAATAATTTTTAGTAATTGCATATACCTTAGCAAAATTATTGATGTCATCTACTGGTATTCCTACATTTATTTGATCATTTGCCGCAGAAGATGCTGAACCACCTATATTTACATTGTCCTCAGAACCAGAAGAACTGATTATGCACAATCCAAGAGCAGCGCCTAAAATTAATCGACTAATTTTTTTAATTTGCATTACTATCTTATAACCTTCCCAACTCTACACTCTATTTATACAATCATGCCAACAAGACAACCGCATGGGCAATTGCAGCTTCGCCGCGCCCAACGGCATCCATACCTTCATTAGTTTTAGCTTTAACATTAACTAAACCAATATCTATATCTAAATCTTCAGCAATATTAGCCCGCATTAAATCAATATGATCACGTAATTTTGGCGCTTGAATAATAATAGTTGAATCTATATTGCCAATTGAATAACCGGTCTCAGTGTAAATTTTTGTCCAGGCACGTTTTAATAACCAGCGACTACTCATGTCTTTATACTGATTATCTGTATCCGGGAATAATTTACCTATATCCCCCCAAGATACCGCCCCAATCAACGCATCAATAATTGCATGGAGCAATACATCAGCATCAGAATGACCTAACAGCCCTAGGTGATAAGGAATTTCAACCCCACCTAAGATCAATTTGCGCCCAACCACCAGCTCATGCAAATCATAACCCTGACCAATTCTAAAATAATTTTTATGTTTAGTACTTTCCTCCATCAATTCTATTTACCCCAGTTTTTTATTTCCTTAACATTCGGAATATAGCTCTCTGTTAATGTTCTATTATGTGGTTTAACTGGCGGAGCAACCGGATGTGCTTTATTGGTATTATTCACATTAGAGGACTTAGGAGTTACTGGCAATGAGCTTTCTTGTTGTTTTGTAGTCATAATAATCACCTTTAAAAGTTACAACTTTAACCTGATAAATACTATCCATTTTATCACAGCAGTATAAGGGATAAGATATTACTAATGCAGCCACAGAAAAGATAAATCTCATTTTTAGTGACCTCATATATATGTCTTTTAATCCATTATTTTTTGCATTAATTTCTGTGCAAATAGCGTATCGCTCCATTAACAGATCTTCTACTTTTTTTGAGGATAGCTTAACAGCATCCTCATCAGAATCTACAATTTTATCCTCAATACAATATTTTTTATACTCTTCATAGTATTTCTGTATTTGATTAGGAGTAGGAATAAACTCATATTTAACTGTACTTTGATGCTTTAATAAGCACTCTATTACTCTAATAAATTGATAAATTGAAATAAGATAAAACACAAGGAAAAATGAAAATAACCAACAATTTCCACTTTTAAATGTCATAATTATACTAGAATAAGGATAAGACAAACCCACAATTAACAAGCTAATAGAACTGATAATTATCGAAATATCATTTTGTTTGTCTCTCTCACTAAGTTCATAATTATATTGTTCTTTTGCAAAATTGAAAACTCCATCTCTTTCCATGAAATTATTAACTTTTTTCTAAATTTATAATCAATATTAATTTTAGCTAACCCACTTCATTTTTAGTTGAGTGTTACATACTATCTAAATATAATTCAGCATCTAGAGCCGCCATACAACCAGTACCCGCAGATGTAATTGCCTGTTTATAAATCATATCCTGAACATCTCCAGCCGCAAAAACCCCCTCAATAGATGTATGCGTGGCGCTGCCATTCCTACCACACTTTGTTACTATATAGCCATGATCCATTTCTAGCTGACCTTCGAATATATCTGTATTAGGCTTATGTCCAATAGCTATAAATACTCCAGATACAACAAGCTCTTCCAACTTACCATCATTATGCTTAATTCTTAAACCATTAACGCCTTGTTCATTACCAAGTATTTCATCTACTTGTGCGTTGGTTTTAAGAATAATTTTACCTTCTTTTACCTTCTTCATTAGACGATCAATTAAAATTTTCTCTGACCTAAAACTATCCCGTCGATGCACTAAAGTAACATTGCTGCAGATATTGGCCAGGTATAATGCTTCTTCAACTGCAGTATTACCGCCACCCACAACCGCAACATCTTGATTTTTATAAAAAAATCCATCGCAAGTAGCACATCCTGATACACCACGCCCCTTAAATTTTTCTTCCGACTCCAAACCTAAATACTTGGCGCTAGCACCAGTCGCAATGATTAAAGCATCACAGGTATACTCTCCGCTGCTTCCACTCATTTTAATCGGCTTACTTTTTAAGTCAATTTTTTCAATTTGATCAAAAATAATCTCGGTACCAAACTTATTAGAATGATCCAAAAAACGTTGCATCAATTCTGGACCTTGCACACATCCATTTAATTCAGCAGGCCAATTTTCGACATCGGTGGTTGTCATTAACTGCCCACCTTGCTCCATACCAGTAATAATTACCGGGTTTAAGTTAGCTCGCGCTGCATAAATTGCTGCAGTATATCCTGCTGGACCAGATCCTAAAATTATTAACTTATGATGAAATGCTGACATTGCATGTTTCTCCTTTTTCTGGCAAAGTTACATTTATTTCTAACAGCTCTAAGTTGTCTCGTTTTTCTAAAGTAACCTTTAAATCATCAGTATTAATTTTAATGTATTTCGCAACAACAGTTAACAACTCCTGTTGCAAATCCGGCAGCCAGCTTGGCTTTGTATCACAAACATTTTCATTCTCACCAACCACTCGCTCATGAGCCAAAATAATCTGTAATCTTTCCTTAGCAATTCCAGCAGTAGCTTTTTTTTTGCCAAACAATAAATCTATCAATGCCATCAACGTACCCCCTTAAAAATACGATGCAACAAACCCTTTTTCTCAACAGTGGTAAACCGCAAGTCACGTTTCTCACCCAAAAACCTTGCTACAACATCATTGTAGCTCTCTGATACAGTGGTGCCTCTAAGATTTATTGCTGGTGTCCCGGTGTTTGACGCCTGTAGTACATCTTTAGATTCTGGTATAATACCTATTACCGGAATACGCAGTATATCCTCAATATCAGTAAGAGACAACATTTCACCGCTTTCTACTCGAGCAGGGTTATATCGAGTAATTAATAAGTGGGTTTTTATTTTGTCCACTCCATCAACTGCACGCTTAGCTTTTGACGCCAACAAGCCTAATATACGATCAGAATCACGCACAGAAGATACTTCTGGATTAGTTACCACAATTGCCTCATCAGCAAAATACAACGCTAAAAAAGCGCCACGCTCAATTCCAGCCGGAGAGTCACACACTATATAATCAAAATCGACAGCCAATTCACTAATTACCCTACCGACTCCTTCTTCAGTTAATGCATCCTTATCTTTAGTTTGCGAAGCTGCTAAAATATATAAGTTATCACAATTTTTATCTTTAATTAATGCCTGGTGTAACGTGGCGTCACCAGTTATAACACTCACAAAATCATATACAACTCGTCGTTCACACCCCATAATTAAATCTAAATTGCGCAAGCCAATATCAAAGTCAATCACAACAGTTTTATATCCCTTTAACGCCAACCCAGTTGCAAAACTAGCCGAGGTTGTGGTTTTGCCTACCCCACCCTTCCCAGATGTGACAACAACGATTTTAGCCATACTAACTCCTCTTACATGTTACATATTACATTATTTATTTTACATTAATTTTATTGTTACTGGGTTACTGCTGCCCATTATTACCAAGCAGCGGCATCTTTAACTCATTCACGCAACGCAATTAATTGACTGTTTTGTCAATTAATTAGCGTCATTGGCTCATGGGCTCAATAACCAGCTTATCTTTATTATCTAACGAAATCATAACTGCATTGTAAAGTATATTATCAGGCAATTTATCCTCAATCACCCGATATAAACCACCAATAGCAATTAACTCAGCATTAAATTTGCCCACAAAAATCCTGGCAGTTTTATCACCGCCACTACCAGCAATCAATCTTCCCCTAGCTTCACCATATACATGAATGTTGCCCGTAGCCACTATTTCAGCATTGTCCGACACAAAACTAGTTACAATTACATCCCCATCATTTTCCAGTTTTATGCCACTTCTAACCGGCTCTGTACTAAGTAATGACTTATTATAAATATGCACAGATCTTGAACCATGTGGCAAATCAACCACTGGAATACCCGCAATACTATCTATCCTAATATTTTTATTTCGCAAAACAGAATGCAAATTAAATCCTAGATGTTTGGCCGCATTATCAGTACCACGCACAATAGTTTCTAATCTTACACCATCAATAGCCTCACCGTTAACTGCATCATCCACAGCCAAAACTATAACGCTATTCTCCTGCTCAAGTTTTTTAAATCCAT
>JAUPUP010000185.1 GCA_030917485.1 Pseudomonadota bacterium | reverse complement strand
TCATAGTTGGGCGGGCAAAGCTGCGCTAAATTAACGCCTTATATCCATGCCCTAAAGAACATGGTTTTACGGCGTGCAGGATAAAAATAGCTATCTATAATAGTGAAAGGTTATTATATGCAACTATTATTTCTAAATCCAGTATTTAAAGAGCGCTTGTGGGGCGGTACTACGCTTAAATCCAGGTTTAACCTTTCAATTCCGAGTGAGCATACTGGTGAATGTTGGGCAATTAGTGCGCATAAAAATGGTGAAACTACTATCAAAAATGGCGAATTTGCTGGATGTGGGCTGTCAAAATTGTGGCGAGATCATCCTGAATTATTTGCTAATGCTAATGAATTACCTGCTACTTCATTGAGGGAATTTCCCTTATTAGTAAAAATTTTAGATGCAAATGCTGATTTAAGTGTTCAGGTACATCCAAATGATGAATATGCTCAACAAGTAGAGGGTGAGCTTGGTAAAGCTGAATGCTGGTATATATTAGATGCAAAACCAGATGCTAAAATTGTGTATGGGCATACTGCTAATTCGCTAGATGAATTTAAGCAGTTGGCTTTATCTGGTAAATGGAATGAACTTCTGACTACCGTAGCGGTTAAAAGTGGCGATTTTTTTGATGTGCCTACGGGTACGGTACATGCCATAGGCGCTGGAATTTTAATATTGGAAGTTCAACAGTCATCAGATACCACTTACCGCTTATATGATTATGATAGACGCGATGACAGCGGACAACCGCGTGAATTGCATTTAGACAAATCGTTTGCGGTAGTTAGTATTCCTCATCGTAATAATCTGATCAAACCAGTAACTACAGATCCTATTAATAACGCTATTCTTACAATGTTAGTTAGTAATAATAACTTTCAGGTACAAAAGTTAGAGGTGTTTACAGGTTTTGCTAGTGATGACAGCAACGACAACTTAATTTATCCAATCAAGGCTAAATATTTACTGGTAACCGCAATTGAAGGTAATGCAATAATTAATGGCTATGCAGTAAATAAAGGCGATAGTTTTATTGTGCCTAATCAGGTACGGCAGCTTGAGATTGAAGGAAAGATTACTTTAATTATGAGTAATGAATCTTAGTAGTGATTAAAATTTCCTAACAGATAAAATCATTTTTTAGCAGGTTGCATTTTAGCGAGCATAATTATTTGGTAAAGATTACTGCATGAAAAACATTCATCTAAATCCGCATATGACAATTATGTTTTTAGGTCTGTCTTTGTTTTTTTATCATTATTACGACGCTTCTCTTTTATTTAATTATTATACAAGATACTATAATTTGCGCAATGATAATATTTTAGTTTTTATTATGATATTAGCGCCATTTACTTTAAGCTCAACCGGTTGTCCTATTGGCGGAGTATTAATTACGTTTTGGCAAAGTAAGGTGCGTAATTACGTTTTTCCGTATCTATTTCTTTTTGACTGTACTTTAAGTATTTTTTCTAATCTATTAATCAATTATATTTATTTAAAGCCGGTTTTAATCTTAGCGTTAGTTTGTCGTGCTCTGCAAGGTATGCTGATTGGAGGGTTGCTTCCACAGTATGTAATTTATTTTTATGCCGAGAGCCGTAGTGTGGCTCAGAAAGTGCGGTATAGTACTTTATTTTTTATTATATTCTATATCTGTGTTATTTTATCAATTATTATGGTAAATTTTACTTCGGCTAGAATTAATTCAATAGTAAATTGGATTATTACGTTTGGATATCTTATAGTAGTTTTATTAATTTTTAATTACAAAATAGTTTGGCAAAAATTTAATATTGATGGAGTATGTATTGACCATAGCTGGTCTTTTATTAAGACTATAATTTCTAATCGGTGGACAATAATTCGGTTTACTGGTTTTATTACTTTTATGGCAAGTATCAATGCGTTTTTTCTGACTGTTATGCCGGTTTTTTTAACGCATTATTTAAATTATTCAGCGGATAATGTATTTGAAATGCAGATTATTATAATGATAGTTGGAATTGTTGGGTTTATCTTTGGATATGTCTATCATGCGAGTATAGGGCGTAAAGCACATTTGGCTATGGGCATGGTGATAAAAATATTAATGTTTATTCTATTTAAATTATATATGAGGCACAATATCTATTTGATTGAGTTGATTGGTTCGGCTTGCTTGTTTTGTTTTGGAATTATGGCGGCAAAAATTCTTTTAATTATAAACAGCGTTTTTTCTACCAAAGCAAGACTGCATGGAGTTGCAACCACCTACAATGTATCCTGGGGATTGATGTTTGGGTTTTCTGGGTTTTTAACTATGCACTTGATTGAAAGATTTCATGACTTATATATACCATCATTAATAATAATGCTGTTTAGTTTCATTTCCTTAATCAGCTTATGGTTTACTCCAGATAAAGATTTTTTCCGCTACCTAGAGTAGCATAGCCCGTACATAAACAACAGATAATATCTTTTATTAATAAGCTGCATTTCTTCATAACTTCAAGTATATCTTAGCTTATCCTGCACGCCGTAAAACCATGTTCTTTAGGGCATGGATATAAGGCGTTAATTTAGCGCAGCTTTGCCCGCCCAACTATGATATACTAACTGTCTCTTAACCGAGCTACGGCAGGACT
>JAUPUP010000184.1 GCA_030917485.1 Pseudomonadota bacterium | reverse complement strand
TAGCTAATGATTTTCAGTTGCAATGGGCATTAAATATTTTAGTTGGAAAACCACTTCCCACTCAAACTGCGGTAGCTAAAACCACTAAATAGTTATGAAATTATGATTTTAGGTTTAAAATTTTAGAGTTGAAAAACAAAGGTATAGCATGGGTAAAAATATAAGTCCGCAATATGTAATAGCTCCAAGTATTTTATCAGCTGATTTTGCGCGTCTTGGTGAAGAGGTTGCAAATGTTGTGGCTGCAGGAGCTGATTATATTCATTTTGATGTGATGGATAATCATTATGTGCCGAATTTAACCTTTGGACCAGCGGTTTGTCAAGCAATTAAACCCTATGTGGGTAGTGCTTTGATTGATGTGCATTTAATGGTGTCTCCAGTTGATGAGTTGATCCATGAGTTTGCTAAAGCTGGGGCTGATATTATAGTGTTTCATCCTGATGCAACTACCCATATTCATCGTAGTATTAGTATAATTAAGAGTTATGGATTAAAAGCTGGTCTGGCATTTAATCCAGCCACTCCGCTTAGTTATCTCGATTATACCCTTGATATGCTTGATGTTGTATTAGTAATGTCGGTAAACCCTGGTTTTGGTGGGCAGAAATTTATTGATGCTACTTATGCTAAAATTACACAGGTTAAAAATCTAATTAAAAATTGTGGGCGTGATGTTATATTGCAGGTTGATGGTGGTATTGGGGTCAATAATATCAGGTCTATTGCTGAGGTTGGTGCAAACGCTTTTGTTGCTGGAAGTGCAATATTTAAAGAGACTGATTATGCAGCAGTAATAAGTGCTATGCGTAAACAATTAAAGGACTAATAAAGAATTAACAACTTGATTGTGAAGAATAATATTAAATTATGAATCAATACTTATTACCCAGTCTTGAAGTATGGCAATGTCGCCCTGATGCGCTAGTTGGCGATTATTTTTGTCACAATATTGTTTTATGTAATTTAGATAAAGAGATAGTTGAGCAAGATATAGTTGGGCAAGCAAATTTTGCTATTTTGGGCTTTCAGTCTGATTTAGGTGTAAGAAGAAATTTAGGACGTATTGGCGCAAAATCTGGTCCAACAGTGATTCGTCAATTTTTATCTCGCTTAAGTATCCCATCACCTAAAAAATGCTATGATTGTGGCGATGTGGTAGTTGATAGTGATGAGAGTAATAGCTGTGACAACTTACTATTAGCTCAGCAAATGCTCGCTAAATACATAACCCGCATTCTGCAACATCAACGTGCGTTACATACAGTGCCAATCATATTAGGTGGCGGTCATGAAACGGCTTATGGGCATTATTTAGGCTTGTTAGATGCGATTGAAGATGATGACATTGCTATTTTAAATTTTGATGCACATTTTGATTTACGTCCATAGAGCCATAATAATCAGGGTAATTCTGGTACCCCATTCCGCCAAATTTATAACGAATGTGTAAGTAAAGGACGTAGCTTTAATTATTACTGTGTTGGTATTCAGCCTCGATCAAATACATTTGCATTATATGAGTTTGCTCGGCAGACTAATACCACTTTTATTGAGGCTGCTGAGGTTAAACAAAACCCGCATAAGGTTCTTGAGTTAATGCAGACAATTATGCATAAACATAAATATATTTATTTAAGTATTTGTCTGGACGTATTTCATTATAGTGTAGCGCCAGGAGTTAGTGCGCCACAGGCTTTAGGGATTTATCCTGAAATTGTGATTGATGCAATTAAATTTATTCGCGATAAAGTGTTGAGTTTAGATATTGTTGAACTAAACCCGGAGCTTGATATAGATAATCATACAGCGAGGTTGGCGGCTAATTTAGTTGCCGAGTTTTGTTATTAAGAAGTAGTTATTAATTAAAGAGGGGTTATTATGAGCAGAGTTGTACGCGCTAATCATGGAACTAAATTAATGGCTAAGTCATGGTTGACTGAAGCGCCGTTACGCATGTTAATGAATAATCTTGATCCTGAAGTTGCAGAGCGCCCGGATGGGTTAGTTGTGTATGGTGGGATAGGCAGGGCAGCTCGTAACTGGGAATGCTTTGATAAAATCGTGGAGGCTCTAACTAAATTAGAAGCTGACGAAACTTTGTTAATTCAATCAGGTAAACCTGTTGGAGTATTTAAAACCCATACTAATGCGCCACGGGTGCTTTTAGCCAATTCTAATTTAGTTCCGCATTGGGCAACTTGGGAGCATTTTAATGAGCTGGATAAAAAAGGCTTGATGATGTACGGCCAAATGACGGCTGGTTCTTGGATATATATAGGTTCACAAGGTATTGTGCAGGGCACATATGAGACTTTTGTCGAAATGGGCCGACAATATTATCAGGGTAATTTAGCGGGTAGATGGATATTAACTGCTGGTTTAGGTGGCATGGGCGGAGCGCAGACATTAGCAGGAGTGCTGGCTGGAGCTAGCGTGTTAGCAATTGAATGTGATGAAACTCGGATTGATTTTAGACTTAAAACTGGATATTTAGATTATAAAGCAGCCTCTCTTGATCAAGCAATAAAAATTATTAATGAAGCAGTTAAAGATAAGCGGGCTATTTCGGTGGGTTTGTTAGGCAATGCTGCAGATATACTGCCACAAATGGTTAAATTGGGAATTAAGCCGGATGCGGTTACCGACCAGACTAGTGCACATGACCCATTAAATGGGTATTTACCTAGTGGCTGGACTATGGAATATGCTAAGGATATGCGGGTTAACCAACCACAAACAGTAGTTGCTGCAGCAAAAAAATCAATGGCAGAGCATGTTAGGGCAATGCTTTATTTTCATGGGATGGGTATACCGACTTTTGATTATGGCAATAATATTCGACAAATGGCGTTTGAAGAAGGTGTAGCAAATGCGTTTGATTTTCCTGGATTTGTTCCAGCATATATTCGCCCACTATTTTGTCAGGGTATTGGACCATTTAGATGGGTTGCATTATCTGGTGATCCGGAAGATATTTATAAAACTGATCAAAAGGTAAAAGAATTATTGCCTAATAATAAAGCCCTGCATAATTGGTTGGATATGGCACGGCAGCGGATTAAATTTCAGGGGCTGCCAGCCCGCATATGCTGGGTTGGGCTTGGTGATCGGGCTAAATTGGGTTTAGCATTTAATGAGATGGTTAAAACTGGCCAATTAAAAGCGCCAATTGTTATTGGGCGTGATCATCTTGATTCAGGTTCAGTTGCTAGTCCCAACAGAGAAACAGAAGCAATGCAGGATGGTTCTGATGCAGTGTCGGACTGGCCATTGCTCAATGCGCTTTTAAATACTGCAAGTGGCGCTACCTGGGTGAGTATTCATCATGGCGGTGGTGTGGGTATGGGGTTTTCTCAACATGCAGGAGTGGTGGTAGTTGCTGATGGCACTGATGCTGCGGCTGAGAGGTTGCAACGAGTATTAACTAATGACCCAGCTACTGGAGTAATGCGTCATGCTGATGCGGGTTATGAAATTGCGATTAAGTGTGCTAAAGAAAAAAATTTGAATTTACCGATGATTTAAATGCGCTTAAAATTATATTATGGAAACTAAATTAATATGTCAAATATGCAAAGTATTACTTTAAATGTGGGTAAGCTGACGTTAGCTGATCTAATGAATTCAACAGGTATGCATATAAAAATATCTGCTAATGACTATGCTAGAATAGAAGCCGCCAATGCATTGGTAACCAGTGCGGTAAAATCTAATACAATAACTTATGGCATTAATACTGGATTTGGATTATTGGCAAATACCATCATTCCTGTAGATCAATTGGAAGAATTGCAGAGAAAAATTGTGTTATCTCATGCGTGTGGCGTAGGTGAGTATTTGTCAGATGATATCGTGAGTTTAATACTGCTTTTAAAAATTAACAGCTTGGCTCGTGGGTTTTCTGGAGTGCGTCGGGAAATTGTGGATTATCTAATAGCTTTATTCAACAATCAAATATACCCATGTATTCCGGCTAAAGGTTCGGTAGGGGCTTCCGGAGACCTAGCGCCACTAGCTCATATGAGCTTAGTATTAATTGGCGAAGGTGAGGTGCGCGTAAATGGTCAGATAATGTGTGGTCGAGACGGGTTAGCTAAGATTGGCTTAACTCCATTAATTCTTACTGCCAAAGAAGGATTAGCCTTGCTCAATGGCACCCAGGTTTCAACTGCATTAGCCTTGATTGGTTTATTTCAGGGTTTGCGTAATTTTGCAATTGCGACTATTAGTGGCGCTCTTAGCTTAGACGCGGCGTTAGGTAGTATCACTCCTTTTGATGAGCGAATAAATAGTTTAAAAAATAATCCATCACAAATTCATTATGCCAAAATTGTGTGCGGTTTATTATCTGATAGTGAAATACTAGATTCACATAAAAAATGCAGCAAAGTGCAAGACCCATATGCATTAAGGTGTCAACCGCAAGTTATGGGAGCTGCTTTAACTTATTTACTGCACGCCGCTACCAATCTGACTAACGAGGCTAATTCTGTTTCAGATAATCCACTGGTTTTTGCTGAAGATAAGCAGATTTTATCGGGTGGAAATTTTCATGCTGAGGTGGTTGGAATTGCCGCAGATACTTTAGCTATTGCAATTAGTGAAATTGGGGCTATTTCTGAACGTAGAATAGCCTTACTTATTGATAAAAACTTAAATGGCGGTTTGCCCCCATTCCTGGTAAATAATCCAGGTGTAAATTCTGGGTTTATGTTGGCTCATGTTACTGCTGCTGCGCTTGCATCAGAAAATAAAACTTATGCTCATCCAGCAAGCGTAGATAGTATTCCAACCTCAGCCAACCAGGAAGATCATGTAAGTATGGCAACATTTGCTGGGCGTAAATTAATTGATATTAATGAAAATGTATTAAATATTTTAGCAATTGAAACTTTAGCTGCTTGTCAAGGACTTGATATGCGCAGTCCTTTAAAAACTTCAGTTGCTTTAAGCCGGGCAAAGAATATGCTGCGTGATAAAGTTGCCTTCTATGCAGAAGATCGACTGTTCGCTGTAGATATTAATAATGCTAGATTGGTAATTTCAGATATAAATTATTATATGCCGGTATTAGAACAGATTTTAAATACTTATCACTTAAAGTGTGGTGGTTAAATTCCACTCTAAAAAACGAAAAATAAATTATGATTTATGATACATTGCTGGTTAATGCAAATGCATTACTCAATTTAGACGACTTACAAACAACGCCTAATACTGTAATTGGTATTAAAGATGGTAAGATTGTGTTAATTGAGCAAGCCCGAGATTTTACCCATTATAAAAAATATTCGAGTGCAGAACTAATAGATATGCAAGGGCAGTTGCTCACTCCAGGTCTAATTGATTGCCATACCCACCTCATCTTTGCTGGTTCTAGGGCACATGAATTTAAACTACGCTTGGATGGAGCGAGTTATACACAAATTGCTGCATCTGGCGGTGGCATTAAGTCTACAGTTGCAGCAACTAATCTTGCTTCTCATGAACAATTATTTAAATTAGCTAAAAATCGAATTCAAATAATGCAAAGGCATGGGGCAACTACAATTGAGGTAAAGTCTGGCTATGGGTTATCGGTTGAAAGTGAAATAAAAATCCTAGAAGTTGCCAAGCAACTTGAGCGAAATATTCCCAGTGTGAGTATCGTCCCTACATTCTTAGGGGCACATGCCACGCCTCCTGGTTACACCAATGACGAATATATTGATATGATTATAGAGCAGATGCTGCCGAATATTAAACAGTTTACTGATGTTATTGACGGGTTCTGTGAAAATATTGCTTTTACTCCCTCTCAAATTGAGCGATTATTCGAATGCGCAGTAAATATGGGATTTAGAGTAAAATTACATGCGGAGCAATTAAGTGATCAAAAAGCCAGTGTGTTGGCAACACGGTTTCATGCGTTATCGGTTGATCATTTAGAATATTTATCTCCGCTGGATGTTAAATATCTTGCCCAATCAGGTACTGTGGCAGTATTATTACCTGGTGCGTTTTATTTTCTAAAAGAAACTAAACTGCCACCAATTCAAGAATTAAGAGCGCAGCATGTTCCAATTGCAATTGCCACAGATATGAATCCAGGTACTTCTCCGTTTTTATCTCTACCACTAATGATGAATATGGCATGTGTTTGTTTTGGCTTGACTATCCCTGAAGTATGGCGTGGGGTTACCATTAATGCAGCTAAAGCGCTTGGTATAGATAAAAGCGTAGGCAGTATTAGCCTAGGCAAAATAGCAGATTTTGCCATATGGCAGAGCGACAGTCTGGATGCTATTGTATACAGCCCCACCGATAATGTATGCTCTGGCATCGTCAAGGCAGGGCATGTTTTTGAAAGAAGCTCATGCCATCCATAATATCTAATCAATCTAACCAGAAGAATAATATCAAAGATTTATCTTGTTTAGCTTTGTTTTCATTAATTTTCGGTTCAATCATGGGGAGTGGAGTATTTGATCTCCCACAAAATATTTCACATGGCGCAGGAGTTATTACCGTCAGTATTGGATGGATTATAACTACTATTGGTATATTAGTTTTAAGTTGGTCGTTCATCTATATAACTAAAAAACGCCCAGATATTCAAAGCGGAATCTATGGTTATGCTAAGTACGGGTTTGGCGATTATGTAGGGTTTAATTCGGCGTGGGGTTATGCACTTAATTCAATTCTAGCCAACGTTAGTTACCTAATCTATATCTGTGCTACACTGGGTAATTTTGTTCTGTTTAAGTTTTTCGGTCAGGGTAATACTGCAGCAGCATTGATTGTAGAGTCTGGCATCATTTGGTGCGTATATGGTTTAATTAACCGTGGCATCAAAGAGGCATCTTTTGTCAATATTTTAATCAGTATTGTTAAAATATTGGCTCTAACTATTGTGATTTTGCTGTTTATTATGGGTTTTCATTGGGCCAAATTTAAGGCTAATCTGCATGTTGAAGTTAAATTAGGCAGTATATTTGAACAAGTAAAAAGTACCATGTTAGTAACCGTATGGGATTTTACTGGTATTGAAGCGGCGTGCATTTTCGCAATGAGAGCAAAAAATATGCGGGATGTGGCTAAAGCAACCATTTTGGGTGCTATAACTGTATGTGTTATTGATATTGCTATATCCATTCTACCTTTTGGAATGCTGTCCGGCAATGAAATACGCAGTTTGTCTACTCCGTCAACTGCTGCACTTTTAACTGCTATTTACGGGGTGATGAGCGGGCAGATTATTCGCATATTTGTAGTTATAAGCGTAGCTGGCGCCCTTTTGGCGTGGACTATGCTTGCCAGCAACATGTTTTATGTTGCTGCAGAAGATGGCACTATGCCCAGATTTTTACTGAAATTAAATAAGCGTAATGTACCATCAAATGCTGTATTAGTAAGT
>JAUPUP010000183.1 GCA_030917485.1 Pseudomonadota bacterium | reverse complement strand
AGCGGGTTAATTATGGCAATTTATTCTTTATCCTGTTTTACTTAGCTATTATGGCAGCAATTATTGGGGTGAATTTTTTCTCAGCGTCGGTGCTATATCATTTTAATTGGTATTTTTCAGGCGCATATGTTGCGTTGGCGCTGTTGATCTTTAGTTATCGCGGACTCTGGCATAATTTCCATATTGAGAATATCAGCATTAATCATAGTTGGTCGCTGCGCAAAACTTGGCAACATAATCGCAGTTCGATTTTGCGTTTCACCTTTTTTATTACCTTTATGGCAAGCTTGAATGCGTATTTTGTCACGGTTATGCCATATTTCTTGGTCAAATTTTTACACTATTCGGTGCAACGGGTTTACTTTATGCAGCTGCTTATTATCAGTTGCGGAATTGTGGGGTTTATCGTTGGTGGTATTTTCCATACTAAAATTGGGCGTAAATTTCATTTAACCCTTGGGTTAATTATTAAACTTTTGATTTTTATTATGTTTCATTTTTATGTGAGCCACGATTTTAAATTTGTGGCGCTTGTTGGGGCAGGTTGTTTATTTTGTTGCGGTTTGATGGCATCCAAAATCTTGGTTATTTTAAATAGTATTTTTGCGGTTCCCTCGCGTTTATACGGAATTGCCTTAACCTATAATTTATCGTGGGGGCTAATGTTTGGTTTCTCGGGTTTCGTAGTGATGCGCCTGATGTTTATGTTTAATGATCTGTATATTCCCTCATTGTTAATTATGTTCTTTAGCTATGTTTCGCTGATTAGTTTGTGGTTTACACCTGAGAAAGATTTTTTCCGTTATTTGGAGGCTAAATAGCGTACCTTTGCTGTCAAATTGCTTGGTCGTCAGTGATTGATGGCTGCGTTACAAGTTGTGTAACTAAATTACAGCGGTTTTATGTGGTGAAAGTAGAACGCCTAACGTAGAATAATGGTACAATAACGTATTGATTAATCTAGTAAAACCTAGCAAAAAACCTATATTGGGAGAGATATGAGTTACAGCGAAGCAGACACCAAAGCCAAATTAATTACACCCCAGTTGAAAAAGTCTGGTTGGACAGAATTTCATATTACCCGTGAACATGGATTTAAGTATTTTTTTACCGATGGCAGAAAATTACCTGCCAACAAACGCGGCAAGCGTTACTTGGTAGATTATTTGCTGAGTTATAAAAACGTTAATCTTGGAATCGTTGAAGCCAAATCCGAGGATAAAGATCCACTGGATGGTTTGCAGCAAGCCATTGCTTATGCTGAGAAACTAATCAATATAGAAACCTACTATGTTGGTGAAGATGGCAGACCGCTTTGAACCAAAGACTATTTGGAATTATTGATGGATCTTTTGGCGCATTTGTCGTTCAATCTGGAAATTAAAACTCGCAAACAACGCGCCGAGAATGCCGAGCAGTCCGAATTTGTCAAAAATCATGCTAATCCAATCGCTCAACAATTAATTCGCCTTATCCTCAATCGTTATGAAAGCGATGGGTTTACCGAGTTAGCTGATGATAAACTCAGCACACTAATTAATCTCAGCGGATTGTGTACTGTCCGCGATGTGGCGGTAAATTTTGGTGGGATACCACAATTGCAAAAAGAGTATTTTGAATTACAGAAGGAGATTTATCGATAATGGAAAATAATCAAAACAAATCTAATTGGTTTGTGCGGAGCTTAATACTTGTGTTAGGATTCATTATTATATTATTAGTTGTATCTAAGTTTTATTTCTTTGCGCCTAAAGGGGATATTTCTAATAATTTGATAATCCTTATTATTTTGTTAATAATTCTTTTTTTGAGTGAAATTTTTGACAGTTTTTCACTTGGGCAATTTCTATCATTAAAGAAAGGCGTTTCTGAGCGAAATGAAAGAATCAAAGAGTTGAGAGAAAATAATGACAAGCTTTTAAACCTAGTGATTAACAATTTTGCGATTAATAGTAATCTTTCTCAAAAACAAATTACAAATATAAACGATTATCGAGTAACACAAGCAAATAGAGGTGAAGTAGATAAAGTAAAGAATGAAGAAGACAATGTAGCTAAGGTTGTTGTTGAACAAGAAATAAATGAACGTCCGCAATTAGCAAATAGAAAAAGGGTAAATACGCGTAAGCTAGAAAAATTTGTACTTGATATGCTTATAGAGAACAAAAGGTTACAGAGTCATACCCTCATTAAAGAAGCTCAAGTTATTTCATCAAAAGAAGATACAGATCCCATAAGTGGTATTAACCCAATTTTTGATGCATATGTAGAAAAAGATAATTATGAAATATTTATAGAAATAAAATTAATAAGACTTTCAGCATTTATGTTTAGGGATCGCTTATATATGATGCTTTCGAAGTTGTACCACTATAAATTAGCTAAAAAGGCAAATGTATCTTTAATGTTAGTTTTAGTGGAAATTCCAGATGAGGGTAATAATAAAAAAAATGATTATGAAATGAGATTGTTTGATGAATTTGCTCCTGCTATTAGTAGCGGATTGTTAAAGATAGAACTCATTCAATTAGCAGACAATAATATGGCAGAATTATACGATTAGAAAACCAATTGAGTAGTGTTATTTTAAAATACTTCTATTATAATGAAGATGGAGAGATTGTAATGATTTACTTATTTTTGTTTATGTTCGTGGAAATCTTATGAGGTTAATATGATTATGTCGCAAAATTGAAAGTTAGGTTACAATGATGTTAATATGTTACAATCCTGATTAATTTGCAAAATATTTGCAAAAAATACATTTTTAGCCGGGTGATGCTATGATAATAAATTTTAGTGTGAAAAATTTTAGGTCAATCAAAGATGAGATTACTATCGAATTTAATGCCAGTAGTGATAAAGATCATATAAATTTTGTTACTGAAACTAAATATTGTAATATTCTAAACGCAAATGCAATTTATGGATTAAATGCTTCTGGTAAGTCAAATATTATTAGAGCAATTCAGATTGTCGATATGTTAGT